>CAYVUJ010000157.1:437-4044 GCA_964454825.1 uncultured Lachnospiraceae bacterium
GCCAACCTTAACACCATTGTAGGAGCCCTCTGAAACATCAGTACCACCTATAAGAACAACACTCTTAGGATCAAAACCAGCATTATTCGCAAGCATGGTTCCGTGAGCCGTTACTGTTACAAGCTCAGCAACACAGGGGTCATCAATAAGATCTCTGACGACAGTGCTGAACGTGAGACGATAAGTGCCATTAGCAAGCTTTGACAGGCTTGCACTTGTTTGAGCAAGGCGCAGAAGCGTATCAACTTTTGCAGAATCCACATCAAACTGAGCACTGAGATTTACAGTGACATCGCCGGTTGCGGTTGCGATATCGCTCTGGAACACTGCAAGGCTTGTAATCGGCGTACCACCATTATACCATGCACCAGCACCGTGGATAGCACAACCCTTAAGCTCCGGAAGCTCAGCGTTTGCAAGCTCAGCGTATGTGTAAGTCTTAGTCTGGTCGAATTCGTGATGAGCCACGTCGGACACGTAGTTTACAGTGAGCTTGTTTGCAACAGTCTCGACACGGATTTCAAAATTTCCGGTTACATTATTAACGGTATAAACACCGCCGACAGCTGTTAATACATCAGTCGTTCCGTTGGCAGCGATAACAGCTACCTGAGTTACTCTGTAACCCGGCACGGCCTTGACAGTGAACTTGTATGCCGCGCCGTATGCAATGTCGTTAGCAACATAACCCTGCTCAGCAGTTACAGCCGCTGTGCCTTCCTCGCTAAGAGTAACACTTGCCTCATACTTTTCAGCTGTGGGCGCAACCGTAATCGTAGTATCAGAATTTACGTCTTTAACAGTGTATACACCGTCGTCATTAGAAGGTATCTCATTACCATCCTGATCCGTCACCACTGCAGACGAGTAGCCCGCTGCAAGAGTCAGTCTGAAGCTGAAGCTTTCACCTGCGGTAACTGTCGTTTTGCCGATTGCCTCGAGAGTATAACCGGTTCCGGGAGTGAGAGTAACATCATATGTGTTCTTCACAACACCGCTGACGGAGACCGTCTTATTCTCAGTGATACCATTGATTGTGTAGGTGTAGACGTTGCCGTCCTTGGTAGCCTGAACGGGAATGCCGTTGACGCTGATCACAACATTGGATTTTGAGTACTGATCATCAACGATGACCTTGATCTCGTAATCTTCGTCGTGACTAATCGTAGTCTCATCAGCCGTCGCATTACCATAGGTGAATCCGGCATCTGCACCGCCGCCGTTGAGGGTGACAGTGTATGTAATCGCATCACCATCAGTAATCACGATGGTTACAGGACCGGTAATGTTAATTACAGACCACTGGCCACTGCCAAGTTCTTTCAGTGCTGCATTTTTCGCGGTATCAGCGCTAAGTACAACTTTAGGTGCACTGAAACCAGCCTTAGGATTCACAGTAAAGCTATATGTACTGCCGTGCTCGGCAGTTGTGTTTGCGGCACTGGTTACTGCGTTTTTAGTTTCGTCTTCAACCGTAACCGCATACGTCTTTTTCGTTGCAGTGACACTGATGCTGACAGTTCCTAAAATGTCAGCGCCTGCAATGGTATACTGGTTGTTCGCTCCCGGCGTAACGGTTACGGATGTACCGTTCACAGTTGCAGTCACGTGCAGATCATAACCAGTATAAGCTTCAACAGTAAATACGAGGTCGGTCTTGTACTTTGCTTTATCAGGATTATCTCCAAATGTAAAGTTTGCGTTTGCAGGGCGATTATAAAAAACATTGTATGTTTGGGGTTCGCCGGCTTCAATCGTAATATTTACGTTCTTAGTAACTGTCACCTGATACTGATTGTTCTCCAGGGGAGTGACTGTCACACCACCATCCGCGGTGACTTTGGGAGCTTTATAGCCGTTGGCAGGAGTTACAGTAAAGGTGTACTCGGTACCGTAAGCAACCCCTGTTTTATTAGCAGGAACTGCAACTATTGCGTCCCCTGCCTGACTCTCAAAAGACACGCTAAACTTTCCGATCTCTGCGACAGCGGAGATAGTAACGGGTCCGTTGATGTTGTCGATGGTGTACTCATTACTTTCACTTACTTTTATGTCACGAGGCAAGCCGTTCACAGTAACATGTACTTCTTTTATACTATAACCTTCGTCAGGAGTAACTTTGAAAGTAAGCTCGCCACCGTAGTATACGGTTCCGACACTATCAACTCTATATCCGTTACCGGAAGTCCGTGTAACACCGTATGGTTGAGGTGTAGCTTTCTCGATCGTGATCGTCAAACCACTGGTAATGTTCGAAACAGTATAGCTATTGCCATTTTTGACAAGAGTTCCGACGTTTACGCTAACCTTAGGCGCAAGGTACCCATCATCAGGAATTACATCGAATTCATATTTGCCGTTATGGCTGACAGTATCATCGTTATGAGCAGTTACGGTTACGTGATTACCCTCAGGATTATTTACAGTCACCTTATATTCTGCGGGTATCACTTCAACAGTGATAACAACATCGCCGGTAACATTATTAACGACCCACTTGCCATCCCCATTCTTAACTGTTACAAGCTTACGACGATCGGTACCAATAGCCGCATATACCTTTACATCATAGCCCGTCACAGCTTCAAGACCAAATTCGAGTGCCGTACCGTGTGATACTGTATTCGGATTGTCTGCCGCAACAGTGTAACCCGTTCCAACTCTGGGATACTCCACATCGTAGCTAAGACCCTTACCTGGTGTTACTGTGATGGTGACGTCGCCCGTAATACCATATATGATATACTGATTCCCGTCCGTATTAGTAGCTTTACCTTCTACGACACCTTCTTCAGTGGCCATGGTATATTCTACTTCTTCAACTTTGCTATATCCATCCGCAGGTCTCACAGTGAAAGTATAGCTATCGCCATGCTTGATATTATTATACGAACCACCGGGAACGTATACATATCCTGTGTTGGACGATCCTGTAACTTTGTAGGTCTTATCACCGACAGTAACTTTAATCTCGCCGACTTCAATATCCGCATTAATGCCCTGAATGGTATATTTGCCATCAATAACAGGGACATTGTCCTGACCGTATTTAACAGAAGTGATTTTCTTAGTGGAATCTTCCGCGGTGACCTCAAATACAACATTCTCGCCCGCAGTATACTGCTTTTTTGCACCATTTACAGATTTTTTATCAATCCAAATAGTGTAGGCATCGCTCGAAGGGAACGCTACGCTGTACTGCTTGGCTGTCACATTCGGAGTTAAAACCGATCCTCTTGATACAGTCGTCGCACCTACCGTCACTTCAACTCTATAGTTCGGACCGTCAACTTCCAGAGGTTCATAACCAGTTATGTCTACTTTAGAACCACCAGTCGCACTAATGCTAAGACTACCACTTTCGACTCTCGCAAGAAACTCGATTTTGTCACCCGATTTCCACTTAGCGCCTTCTAATTCCTTAAAATCATCATCGGTCTTTAAAAATTTGATCTGTCCCTTTGTCGAGTCAAGTTTACAAATATAGCAAACCCCACCGCTAGCTCCAAGACCATCTACATCGCTAGTTATCAGGTATTCATCCGGATCATAAAACTTAATTCGTTCGTCAAGCGCCAAAACGACCTCTCCCCCGACAGCAGTCGCC
>CAYVUJ010000158.1:0-4022 GCA_964454825.1 uncultured Lachnospiraceae bacterium
GAATCCCGCAGTCAAGAAGGTCGCAACATTTGACGAGGTGTTCGCGGCAGCGGATTACATTTCCCTCCACGTTCCGGCAACTCCGGACACGAAGAACATGATCAACGCCGATTCCATCGCAAAGATGAAGGACGGTGTGCGTATCATCAACCTCGCCCGCGCCGATCTCGTTGACCTCGACGCGCTCAAGGCCGCGCTCGAGACGAAGAAGGTACTGCGTTATGCCACCGACTTCCCCACCGAGGGCGCTCTGAACGTTGACGGTATCGTGGCGATCCCCCACCTCGGAGCATCGACCGAGGAGTCCGAGGACAACTGTGCTGTGATGGCGGCTGACGAGCTGATCGGATATCTCGAGAACGGTAACATCAAGAACAGCGTCAACTTCCCGAATGTTTCCATCCCCGCCTCCGATGCATGCCGTATTGTAGTCCTCCACAAGGCTTGCGACATCGCCGCCGCTTTGACCGGTGCGATTACCGCGGTCGGGCTCGGTGCAGTCAACTGCGCGAGCGGAACCAAGGGTGAATTTGCGGCAACATTGATCGAGCTCTCAGGCGACGCGGATGCGGCGCTCATCGACGCGATTGCCGCTATCGATGGTGTGATCCGCGTGATCAAAGTGAAGTAAGTAAGATTTCAAAAAAACAAAACGACGGAATGATCGCTCTCCGCGGTCGTTCCGTCGTTTTTTGATCAAGGATATCCGCAAACTATCAGCAATACATATCGTACCAGATCACTTGCGGATTTTCAGCGCACCGGGGATATTCGTGACTGTCACGTGTTCGGCACTCGGCGCAAATTCTCCGTCAAGAGACCACGGGACCTCGTCTGTGGTATCAAAGATCACTTCCGAAGCCTTGGTAAAATAAAAAATAGGATCGCTGAAATTCGACGATGTGATCCCGAGGAGGATTTTTGAAAGCTCCACGGGATTCTTGGGACTTTTCACCAGAATGACCTCGAACAGACCGTCTCTCATATCAACAAGGTCCTTTTTCAGCTTCACGACTCCCGCCACGGAGGTGGAATTCGACACAGAACCGAAAATGAAGTCATCCTCGAAGGTCTCCCCGTCGATAGTAACACGCATATGACACGGCCGTATGTTCGACAAATCCTTTATCCCCTCCAACACATATGCGAAGTGACCTATTGTATTCTTTATACTCTGCGGTGTGCTGTATGAGGTGGATGTAAATGCGCCGAAGGAGGCAATATAGCTGAAGCAACGATCGTTAAACCGTCCGATATCCACAGATATAGGGTCATTTAACACAATATTCTCGGTTGCCCGGCTGGCTGTCACGGGGATTCCCATACTGCGGGCAAAATCGTTTGTAGAACCGCACGGTATGTAACCAACCTCGATTTCTCCGCCGCCGCGCATAACTCCTGTTATCATCTCGTTGAGGGTTCCGTCCCCGCCGGCGCAGACAACAAGGTCGTATACACCGCATGCGTCCTGGGCAACAGAAATTGCATGTCCGCTGCGCAGTGTCGTCTGAACCGAGACACTCCAGCCTTCCTCGCAAAACCGTGATACAATGTCGAAAAGCACACTCTTCGAACGCTTTTTTCCGGCAGTCGGATTGATTATGATCAAAACCTTCTTCACATTCCAGCCTCCTTTCAAAGACTCTATTATATTACCATATTATACCCAATTAGTCCATAAAAAAATAATATTTTTTTGTATTTGAGCTCACTTGACGTCGAAGTCTATGTGCGGTATAATATTACAGGCTTTGTGAAAGCTCCCTTGGCGCCTGCAAAGCGACAGAAATAAAACCGCAGTTTACGGACCACTCCTGATTCTGCAAAAAGGACTTCAAATGAAAGACACCATTTTCTCCCCCGCCGATATACTTCTTCCCGATTATGCCGAAGATTCTCCGCTTTGGAAAAGCTGGAGCGTCATCGCGTGCGATCAGCATTCCTCGGAGATGCAATACTGGGACAGTGCCGCCGAGCTCGTCGGCGACGCGCCCTCAACGCTCAATCTGATACTGCCCGAGGCATATCTCGACACCCCCAAGGCTGATACTCAGAAGGAAAAGATTCGGAGCACGATGCTTGATGTGGGTGCCCCCCTTCGCCGCTACGATGACGCGCTCATATACATCGAACGCGAGCTCCCGGGGGCCGGAACTCGCCGCGGGATCGTCGGCAGGCTCGACCTCGAATACTATGATTACACTCCCGACACCGACAGCGCGGTGCGTCCGACGGAGCAGACGGTGGTCGACCGTCTCCCCCCCAGAGTCAAGGTGCGCGAAAAGGCCCGTTATGAGCTTCCGCACACGATGGTGTTTGCCGATAAGTTCGACGCTGTCATGGATTTTCTCACCAACAGACGCGCCGACATGACAAAGCTCTACGACTTTGAACTCATGCTCGGCGGCGGCCATCTGACGGGATATCTGGTTGACGGAGAGATCCTGCAGGAGACGGTGAAGCGCATCGCCGATTATGAGGCGTCCTTTGCCGAAAATGCAATGACCTATGCTGTCGGCGACGGAAATCACTCGCTGGCGGCGGCAAAGCTTCATTACGAATCCCACAAGGGTGTCGCAGGCTACGAAAGCGCACGCTGGACACTTTGCGAGATCGTCGATGTGCGGGACAGCGCGATCATATTTGAGCCGATCTACCGCACGGTGATGACAGCTGACGTTGACGCATTCCTCTCAGCGCTTGCGGATATCTGCGGCGAGGGTGAGCAAAAGATCACATGCATCACAGCGGAAGGCGAGCGGGAGTTTTCATTTGCCTCGCCCGACCATGCTCTGACAGTAGGAACCCTGCAGAATTTCATTGACAGCTATATCGCCGCTCATCCGGATACCAAATGCGACTACATCCACGGGGAGGACGCTGTCCGTCGTTTGGGTGCAAAGCCGGGGCATATCGGCTTCATCTTCCGCGGCGTTGCCAAGGACGAACTCTTTCCTTACGTCGATACAAACGGCGTTTTGCCGCGCAAGGCGTTCTCAATGGGCGACTCTCTCTCTAAGCGTTACTACACCGAGATGAGACAGATTCAAAAGGCTTAAGGCGATACCCGATAATTTTTCCCCTTAAAAAACCGGCAGGAATCAAAATCCCTGCCGGTATGTTATTTAATGTACCACGCGTTTTATTTAAAATAACCGCAGTTTATTGCGATCTTTTCAAGTCCTATACGCTCGCACATCGCAATGCTGAGCGGGTCGGTACACTCATCCTCGCGAGCGTTTGCATTGCCTATTAAAGCATTGTCACGGAGAGCCATATCGATCGCGTACTTCCAGATCAGCTCGACCGCATTTTCGTTCTTTCCGCCGTCAAGCGTGAAGATCGCGCCGATATCGTACTTGCGAAGCTCTCGAACCTCATCAAGTGTAGGAAACGCGAGAAGTGACAGCTCGTCGGAACCGTCGACAAAAAGACCGATCGGACGCATTCCGACATTCCCTCTCCCAGAGAAATGAGTTTCACATGCCCTGACATGGCACTCAGCACATCCGCCATTCTGACGGAAGGTCTTTATAAGCTCCATATCCTCCGCCGTAAGCTCTCTGACGCTCATGCCGTCGTAGTCCGGAACTGTGACCTCATCTTTGGTATAGAGCATATCGTATGCCGTCTTGTGCTTGAAAAAAAAAACGGCAATCTGCGCGTCGAAGCGATCGTAGCTGCAATTTACGGATTTACGGATATTGAAGCGCGGATCCGGCATTCTGGAAAGAAGCTTTACATATTCGATCGCGATATCCTCATCCTCACATACGATGTCACAGAATGCCTCATCGGAATTATAATCGGAGACATATATGAAATGCTCAAGGGAATCCGTATCTCCGAGGGTGAGTATCTTTGTATCTGCAACTGTTATGCCGATTACATCCTCTGCGTATTTCTGCGGATTGTGAGTGAAAAGGAAGTCGAGCGCCGCATCAATGTTCGAGGCCTTAAGCTCAGGAAACAGCTTTTCAAAGTGACTGATAGCTACCCTGCCGGAAAGATCGTGCCATGTT
>CAYVUJ010000159.1:0-4015 GCA_964454825.1 uncultured Lachnospiraceae bacterium
TTTCGATCCCAATAAAGTTACGTCCTAAACGTTTAGCCACCGCACCGGTTGTTCCCGTACCAAAGAACGGATCCAAGACGGTATCGCCGACATTTGTTGAGGACATAATAACACGATAGAGCAGCGCTTCGGGCTTTTGAGTTGGGTGCAGTTTTTCACCGGTGTCAGCATTTTTCAGTCTTTCCTTACCTGTACAGAGCGGGATTTCCCAGGTTGAACGCATTTGCACTTCATCGTTCATCGCTTTCATTGCTTCATAATTAAAAGTATATTTTGACTTTGAACTTTTGGCTGCCCAGATGAGTGTTTCATGAGCGTTTGTAAAACGAGTTCCCTTAAAGTTTGGCATAGGGTTTGTTTTATTCCAAACAATATCGTTTAAAATCCAAAATCCCAAATCCTGCATAATATATCCAACGCGGAAGATATTATGATATGAACCGATAACCCAAATTGTGCCGTTATCTTTAAGGATACGATGAGCTTCTTGCATCCATTCTTTAGTATAGCGATCATAAGAGGCTATACTTTCAAAGCTATCCCACTCTTCATACACACCTTTTACCTCGGTATTATCCGGGCGTTTTAACGCATCTCCTAATTGGAGGTTGTAAGGAGGATCGGCAAAGATAACATCTATGGAGTTATCTGCAATTTTTTTCATAGTTTCAACGCAATCGGCGTTGATGATTGTATTTAATATAGTGTCTAAATTATACTCGCTCATTCTCGCATTCCTGCCAACTTAATATTGGCTACACCTTAAACCCCATTTAGTTAACATAATCTGAACAGGTGAAAAAAAATATCCTTGCAATTCATTTTTCGGAAAATTATACTCTTAAAAAAAACAGAAAGGAGAGATTATGAAAGCCTTATTTATTGCTCTTGCGCTTTTTATTTCTTTGCCGGCTGCAGCCGAAGAGCCGAACATTGCTAACAACAACGAAGAACAACTTTTAGATCATAAGATTTATTTTTTTGCGCATTCGCTTTGTCAGAGTTGCAGGGATGCGTTTATTTATTTGGAAACAAGGCACAAAGATTTAAATATTCCGATTACAGATATGAAAGAAAGGCACAATTTGGAACTTTATAAACAATGTGTCAAAAAATTTAACATCAAGAACAGCGAGCTCACCTTACCGCTTATTTGCATGGGAGGCGGTTATGTTATGGGGTGGGATAACACCTCTTCTCCGGCGGATTTTGAACGGGCTTTAAGTCAATTTTCTAAATAAGGGAACCTTATGCTTTCAGATATTGAAATTTCAAACAGCGCAGAATTAAAACCGATTATTGAGATTGCAGCAAAACTCGGGCTTTTGGCAGAAGATATTGAGCCGTACGGAAGATTTAAGGCAAAGATTTCCCGCAAGGTTTTGCGGCAGATTAATGGGGATACGAACTCAGCGCTTATTTTAGTAACAGCGATGACCCCGACGGCGGCGGGTGAAGGAAAGTCAACAGTTTCTATCGGACTTGCGGACGCCTTGCAAAAACTTGGCAAGAAGGTAGCGCTTTCTCTTCGTGAACCATCACTTGGTCCGTGTTTTGGGATTAAAGGCGGGGCAACCGGCGGCGGAATGTCGCAGATTATCCCGATGGATGAGATAAACTTAAACTTTACAGGAGATATTCATGCCATTACAGCGGCAAACAACCTCCTTTCTGCAATGATTGACAACCACATCAAACACGGCAACGAGCTTAAATTTCAAAAGGTACTATTTCAGCGGTGTATCGATTTGAATGACCGCGCGTTGCGTGACGTTTCGGTTGCGGGCGGCGGAAAGATAAACGGCGAACCGAGGGCTGAGCGCTTTAATATTTCAGTTGCGTCTGAGGTGATGGCTGCGCTTTGTTTGGCGGATGATTTAGCTGACCTTAAGCTGAGGCTTGATAGAATCGTTATTGGTGAAAACACTGAAGGCGAGCCAATTTATGCGAAAGACTTGAAAGCAACCGGCGCGATGGCGGCAATTTTGAAAGACGCCACTTTACCAAACCTTGTACAGACACTTGAACACACGCCGGCTTTTGTACATGGGGGGCCGTTTGCCAACATTGCACACGGCACAAGCTCGGTGATTGCGGCAAAAACGGCTTTACACTTTGCAGACTATGTGGTAACCGAGGCTGGTTTTGGCGCTGATTTGGGGGCAGAGAAGTTTTTTGATATTTTCGGACGGCAGTCCGGCTTACTCCCGAAAGCAGTTGTTTTGGTTGCGACAGTGCGCGCGCTTAAAATGCATGGAGGGGTTGTGAAAACTGGGCTTAATGAGGAAAACCTTGAGGCGATTAAGCTCGGCTTTGCGAATCTTAAAGTGCATATTGACAATTTACGCAAGTTCGGACATACGCCGATTGTGGCGCTTAACCGCTTTATCAGCGACACTGAGGCGGAGCTTCGTTTGGTGCAAGAACTATGCAGCGACCTCGGTGTTCAAGCTGTTATCTCTGAAGGATGGGAGAAAGGTGGCGCTGGGTGTGTTGAGCTTGCCGATGCCGTGCTTGATATGATAAACAATGCGCCGAAAAGTGAGCTTCTTTACGATGACAAGATGTCACTATCTGATAAAATCCGCACTATTGCTAAGACAATTTATGGGGCGGCGAGGGTTACTTTTACACCAGAGGCAGAGGCGATGCTGGAGAAGTTTGGTAAGTGGGGTTATGCTGATCTTCCGGTTTGTATGGCGAAAACACAAAATTCCATTTCGCATGATAAGAACTTACTTGGCGCACCTAAAGATTTTGAATTTCCGATTACGGAAGTGAGACTTTCTGCTGGGGCGGGGTTTATTGTGGCGTTATCGGGGACGATCAACACTATGCCGGGGTTACCCAAACACCCTGCGGCTGAAGATGTGGACGTTGATGCGTTTGGAAATATCAGCGGGTTATTTTAAAAGGAGACGGACTTATGTTTTTAGCAGCTTTAGCGCTTTTAATTATTACATATTATTTCGGAATTGACAAATTAGGACTATGGATTGCTATCAGTTTTCTTTATTTTTTGAACGCCATCCAACGAGAATCTATTTCTACTTTAGAAAATACCGTTCAAAAATTGCAAAAGCAACTTTACGGCGGGAAATTTGTGCAAAAAGAGCCTGCCCCTAGCGGACCTGTTGTCAACTCACAAGCCTTACAAAATCCTCAACATTCTATGCCTGTTCAAAAAAGTGAACCTCTGCAAGCAGAGGGGAAATCTCCTGATTTGGTTAAACACACCACGCCAACACCTCCTCGTTTAAATGAAAAGAAAGAGACGACCGAGAGTTTTTTGGGGCAAAACCTTATTGTATGGCTTGCCGGATTTGCGGCGATTTTAGGTGCGTTTTACCTTATTCGCTATTCAATTGACCACGGGATTTTAGGGCCTAAAGTTCGCTTTGCGCTGATGACATTATTTGGAATATTTATTACGTTTTTTGGATATTATGTTTATGGTAGAGATGGTTTTGCCAACAACAAACGAATCGGGCAGGCACTTATCGGCTCAGGGCTTGCCACGCTTTATTTTGCAGCTTACGCCGTTTCGGAAATTTACCATTTTACCTCTCAAGGTGTTTCGCTTCTTTGGATGTGTATCGTAACGGGGATGGCGGTTATTTTAACGATTATCCGCGGCGGTAAACCGATTGCGCTTTTAACCATGCTCGGGACTTTCTTAACGCCGAGTTTGGCGGGCGGGGAGATTACCAGTCCTTGTTTCTTTTCAATTTATATGCTTTTATTTATGGGGATATTTGCGTGGATGGCTGTGGAGATGGCGTCTGTTCTTATTCTCATTTTGGCGGGCGTTGGTTTGTATCTTTGGGGATTTTATTGGCTCTTTTTCGGGGTAGCAAGTTTTATCAGCTTTTGGCAGATGTTTCTTCTTATTGGAGCAACAGCAATCTTTGTTCAAGCTGTTTCGAAAATTCCCAGTGCTAACAGTGATGTTTTGCGCATTTTATCCATTATCTTTTGTTTTATCTTCGGGTTTGGCTATGTGATTAAAATGTCT
>CAYVUJ010000160.1:0-4006 GCA_964454825.1 uncultured Lachnospiraceae bacterium
GGCGCACTTGTCCCTATTCAGTCCCCATAGTCGGGATTCAAAAGGGGCAATGCCCCTTTGGTGGGTCTGAGCAACGCCCAGCGGGGTACGGGGCAGAGCCCCGCATATCCGGTATCCCGAATAATCATCGGTGGGGAGCGCCGTCACCTATGATCTGCAGCTTGCCGTCCTTATCGATGTACGCGACGCTCGTGCTTCCGGCACAGAAGCTCTGCGCGCCGGTGAGGGCGGCCTCATCCCCGGCACTCGAGCCCTCGGACGCACAGATGATGCGGCACGTCCCGTCATCGAAGCGCACGACCGCTGTATTCGCGCGGCAGCTCAGGGCCGTCACGTTCTCGAATGTGCTGAGCTCATACATGCCCATCGTCACATCTCCCTGCGCGCGCAGCGTACCGTCGGCGAACATGAGCACTGCCGTCTGATCGCACGCGGCAACGTCGATGACATTCCTGTACTCCGACACATTGCACTGTCCCGCAAGATTCGAGCCGCAGGCGACCACCGTGCCGTCCGCGCACAGGCCGAGGGTGAAGTACCGCCCCGCCGCGAGCTTGACGATGTTCTCCCACTGCGACACATTGCACTGGCCGTAATCGTTCGAGCCGAAGGCGACACATGTGCCGTCCGCCCGGAGCGCCACCGTATGATGAAGCCCCGTCACAACCTGCACCGCGCGAAGATCGCCGGGGATCTCGTCCGTCTCATTGTGACCGCCGTTTTCCAGCATGGTCACGCGGCCGTCGGTGTGGAGCACCACCGTGCGAAATTCGTATGTCTCGACCGCCGCTGCGTCGGTGATATCGGTGCCCTCGATCGCACCGCCTTTGATCTGAAACGCTTCCTTACAGTAAGCGAGCGTGTTCGAATGATATGCGCGGCGCTGGGCCTCTGTCAGAAGCGGGTATATCGCCCAGATCGAGTCGCGGATGCTCACATCCCCGGGCACAATGTCTATGCCGGAGTAATCGCGGCCGAAATACTTCGCTAAAAGCACCGCCGAGGCGCTGTCGCCGCCTTGCACACAGTATGCGATCGCCTCCGTCACGGTACTGTCGTCGACTGCGCCGTCATACGAGCGCGTCGTGCCGTATCGCTTGATGAGCGCGGCGGCGGCATCATACTGCCCCTTTTCGGTGTAGTGGGATATCCCGCTGTAGAATATACTGCCCGAGCGCTCGCTGCGCCGCGTGTCGTCGTCGATGAACAGCGTGACATTCATCGCCTTTTCGTATTTTCCCTCACCGGCGAGCGATTCGGCGAGATGGTCGATCGCCGTATCGACGCGGTCTTTGTCCTCGGTCTTGAGCGCGACCGAGAAGTAATCCGATCCGAGCGCCTCCTCGCCAAGCGACTCAAGCTTTGCAAGCGCCGCGTCGGTGACCTCGGACGCATCGCCGACGAGATAGCCGAAGATGTAGGCGTTCTTAATGTCCCCTGTCTCAAGGTAATGTTTCATCGCGCGGCGCGCCACATCCACGCGGAGACTTTCATAGCTCTCGGCGATCTTGTACGCCTCGGTATACCGCCCGCTGTCAATGAGCGATTCCACCGTCGACGCCTTGCCGCTCTTCGAATAGGTGATCAGACCGAAGCCGACTCCAAGCGCGAAACAGACGGTGATCACCGCAACAGCGGCGATCTTCACCGCCCTGTGCCCGGAGCGTGATCTTTTCCCGGCCGTGCTCCGGGGGGCGGTGGCGTTGCCGGGGTTATCGGCGCGGCCGGGGCCGTCGGTACGGCCGAGGTTCTCAGGGCGACCGGCGTTCCCGCCGCGGCCGGCGTTCCCGGTTCGGCCGGGGCGACCGCTGTCAGCAGGGCCGTCCGGAGGACCGTAGGGTGATGCGCTTCCGCGGCGACTGTCCGGGGGGCCGTAGGAGGAGGCTCCGGCAGGGCCGTCATCCGGAGGACCGTATGGGGAGGAGCTTCCGGTACGACCGGAGTTTCCGGTGCGACCGAGGTTCCCGGTGCCACCGAGGCTATCGGCGCCGCCGGGGTTCACGGTGCCGCCGAGGCTCTCGGCGCCACCGAAGCTATCGTATACCGGGGTGTCCGCGAACGGCGTGGAAGCATAATCCGCCTCCGACGAGCCGCTCAGAAGCGCGGCGTAGTCATCGGCGTTCTCCGCCCACTCGATGCCGTCGTCATAATCCGCCACGGGCAAATCTTCGTCACTCTCAGCACCGGGGGTAATGTAGTCCGTATTGCGAAAGCTCTGCACATAGCCGTTGCCGTACACGATCTCGGAGATATACGCTCCGCACCCCTTTATCTGAAGCCGCGGAGGAAGCTTTCCCGTGAAATACATGACGCGCTCGGTGTTGATGTTGCTGTCGCTGTGAGTCTTGCGGCGGAACACGGATGCGTCAGCGACCGATTCCACGCTCTCCTCACAGAAGCAGTATGAGACAGTGTATGAGCGCAGACTGACCGCGAGATCGCGCCGAACCTTGATTATAAACGCTCTCTGCCCGTTCACCTCGGTCACGGTGAGTGACTCCACTTCGACAGGCGGAACCTTGCCGCCCTTCAGTACGGCGACATCAAACTCCATCACACTTTGCGAATCCACAGTCTGTCTTTCCTTTCATAATATGTTGTACGG
Organism: uncultured Lachnospiraceae bacterium; assembly: GCA_964454825.1. Lineage (GTDB taxonomy): Bacteria > Bacillota > Clostridia > Oscillospirales > CAG-272 > UMGS1312. Next base: position 2,606 of record CAYVUJ010000160.1, read on the forward strand.
CGGGGATGCCCGGCCGCGCGGGAGGCTGCGCTCAGGCTCCGCCTTCGCGCGAAAGCATGTTATGTTGGGACTTCGTCCCAAACCCTACAAGGGGCGTTGCCCCTTGACCCTACCAAAGGGACAAGTCCCTTTGGAATCCCGAATAGGGGGAATTATAAGGGAAGTGCGCCGCGGCAGAGTTTGTACATCCCCACAAAATGAGTCTGCACAGACTTCAGCGAATGTCGCTCACCCGCAATCTCCAGTTTTTTAAAGTTTTTGCGGAGGGGGCCCGGGGGAGGAGCTTTTTTCTGAGTTCGCAAAGCGAACTCGCAAGCCTCTCCCCCGGTCATTCTCACAATACCATTCCCATCACTCCGACGGGACGAGGGGGATTGTATCGATCGGGTGATCGGTCGGGAGGTAATATTTCGTGTTCACGTCCTGGAAGTGCCACCACTCCGAGTTGATGTACGTAAAGCCGCATCTCACCATGACGTCCTTCATATAGTCCATGTTTTTGCGCGCCGTTTCGGACATTTTCGCGCTGTCTCTCGCCGATTCCTCCGTGAACGTATGCATCGGCGTGGGCATTTCGAGCTCGTTGCCCTCCATATCGATCAGCGACATATCGATCGCCGTGCCGCGGTCGTGGATGCCGCCCATTCCGATGCTCGGGTCTGCCACCCACTTGTGCACGCGCACCAGATTGAACCAGCGCTGCTGGACGCTCGTGGGGCGGTACGCGTCGTATATCACGATCCGGTATCCGTCGGCGGCGAAAATGTCGATCGCGCGCTTGAGCATGGGCAGGATATCGTACTGCAGCATGCAGAGATTGCGGTCGTAGAAGGGCTGGCCGATGGTCGTATCCGAGGTCGACAGCTTCATCGAGATCTTGAGATCGTACTGCGTGAAGTCGACGCCCTCGGTCTTTTCGTCCGTAGATTCGTAGCAGCGGAAATAGCGCCTCACATCGACGAGATACGAGTACGCCGCGACCATGGTATTCTCGTTTGTCTTTGCCTGACCGTACTCGACGGGAAGCTCGGCATAGAGCGTGCATCCCGGCGCGATCGTGTGAGCGAAGCCGTCCTTGACGTAGCCGAGGTCGAGGCCGCCGCTCGAGCGTACCTGCATCCAGTCTTCGAACTGAGAGCCCACAAGGCTGACGATCTCGCCCGCGGCTATGGTGTCCGTGGGATAACTGTCGCCGGGTGCGGCGTAGACATGAAGCTGAGAGCGCACGCGCACGGGGAAGGAATTCTCGTCACTCTGCGGGAAGTTCGGGATGTGCTGGCCGTTGTCGTCGACCACGGTGATATTGACCGCACCGGCGACCACACCGTCCCGAAAGGTGATCTTGTTTTCGGCGGCGAGATCGGCGTCGTGCTCGGGCTCGACGCCGCGGAAGGCGTTTTT
>CAYVUJ010000161.1:0-3991 GCA_964454825.1 uncultured Lachnospiraceae bacterium
TTGCCATGTAGGGGGAAAGATAACCGCGGTCAAACTGCATGCCTTCAACGACCTCGCAGTAGGTCTCAGCGGACTTGGACTCCTCAACAGTGATGACGCCGTCGGAGGTGACCTTCTCCATAGCGTCCGCGATGAGCTGGCCGATCACCTCATCGCCGGCGGAGATGGTACCGACGCGTGCGATATCAGCAGTACCGCTGACCTTCTTCGAGTTAGCGACGATGCCGGCGACAGCGCGGTCGACAGCCTTCTGGATGCCACGGCGGAGAACCATCGGGTTAGCGCCTGCGGCAACGTTCTTCATGCCCTCGTGGATGAAAGCCTGAGCGAGCAGAGTAGCGGTGGTGGTGCCGTCGCCTGCCGCATCGTTGGTCTTGGTAGCGACCTCGCGGACGAGCTGTGCGCCCATGTTCTCGGCGGCGTTCTCAAGCTCGATCTCCTTGGCGATGGTGACGCCGTCGTTGGTGATCAGCGGAGTGCCGAACTTCTTGTCGAGAACAACGTTGCGGCCCTTCGGACCGATGGTGATCTTAACGGTGTTTGCCAGCTTGTCAACGCCTGCGAGAAGAGCTGCGCGGGCGTCGGTGCCGTAAATAATATCCTTTGCCATGATACTTGTATCCTCCTAAAGATGTAAGACTTACTCTACGATTGCGAGAATATCGCTCTGACGGACGATGTTGTACTCCTCGCCGTCGCACTTGACCTCGGTGCCTGCGTACTTCGAAGTGATGACGCGGTCGCCGACTTGAACGGTCATAACGACCTCTTTACCGTCGACAAGTCCGCCGGGGCCCACTGCGACGACTTCAGCCACCTGGGGCTTTTCCTGAGCGGTTCCGGGCAGAATGATACCGGCCTTGGTGGTCTCTTCAGCCTCTACGGACTTGACCACAACTCGATCTGCTAAAGGTTTGATCTGCATAATTTACCTCCTCGGATTCATGCGGTGCATGTAGTTTATAATGTGATGTTAGCACTCATTGACCTCGAGTGCCAACTGCATGTTATATTCTATACCTCACGAGCGGAAAAATCAAGGGAAAATGGAATAATTAACACTTAGTTTACAAATCTCAGAGGACATGATTTTTCACTCGCGGCGGGGAGTGCTAAGTCGCCTGAGCATGCAAATTTGCACATTTTCTCCGCGCCGGAGTGCCTTGCATGCATTATTATGTTTGCACGGCAGTATATATGTAGCATGATTGAATTATTTACAGCATTTCTGTCCGGCGCGGCGATGCCGCTTTTGCTTCTCGGCTGCGGCGCGCTGTTTTGCGCCAGACTCGGCTTTTTCTGGATCGTTCATCCGATCCGCACTGTCAAGACGCTTCTCAGCGCATCGGACAGCTCGGGACATAGCCCGCTTCGCGCCCTAACCGTTGCCCTCGCGGGTACGCTGGGGGTGGGGAACATCGCCGGGGTCGCGACAGCGATCACTGCGGGCGGTGCGGGTGCGGTGTTCTGGATGTGGGTCAGCGCGATCCTCGCGATGGGGGTGAAGTATGCGGAGGTTGCCCTCGCGCTCAACCACCGTCGTCGCGAGAGACATGATGATGCGGCGGATGGCCCCGCACCGTACGCTACTGCAACCACCCCCGGTGGGGTGACTCACCATGCCGCCACGAAACGCGGCGGTGTACCCGATCCCGCCGCCGCGGCCACCCCCGAAGCTAAGACGCGACACGGCACTCCGGATTCCGCCGTCGCGGTCAATCCTGGAGCTGAGAAGCGCGCCGTTATCCCGCAGCGCTTCTACGGCGGCGCGATGTATTACATCAAGGACACCGTCTCCCCGTTTGCGGGAGCGATCTTCGCTATTCTGTGCATCGCAAACGCGGCCGTCACCGGCAATGTACTCCAGTCCAACGCCGCCGCCTCGGTCTTCGCCGAGCGCGTGCCGCCGCTCGCAGTGGGGATCGTATTCTGCGTACTCACCGTCGCTGTGACGCTCGGCTCGGCCCGGCGGATATCCGACGTCACGGTGCGGCTGATTCCGGCGCTCGTGGCGGTGTATATGGTGCTCTCTGCCGTCGTGATCGTATCGAACATAAGCGACGTTCCGGATGTGTTCGCGCGCATATTCCGCGAGGCGTTCGGCCTTCGCCCTGCTGTCGCGGGCGCAGCCGGCGTATCCGTCGCCCGTGCGATACGCTTTGGGGTGACGCGTGGGATCCTCTCGAATGAGGCGGGGAGCGGCACCTCGCCCACGGCCCACGCCGCTGCGGACACCAATGATGCACACCGCCAGGGCGTGTTCGGAATATTCGAGGTCTTCGCGGACACGATCGTCATATGCACGCTCACTGCCGTGGTGATACTTCTTCTGCCGGATTTCGGCGGCGAGGATGGCGTGCGCCTTGCGGTGCTGGCGTACGGTACGTTCGCGGGCAATTGGGCAGGCGAGGTGATCCGCGCGTCGGTTGTGATGTTTGCCTTTGCCACGGTGATCTGCCAGGCGTACTACGGGGAGGTCGCGCTGGGCTATTTCACCCGCTCGGACGCGGTACGACGCGCGTATCTTGTTGCGTATTCAGCGCTGTGCATCGCCGGGAGTGTGATAGATCCGCTTCGCATGTGGCTTTGTGCCGACCTTGTGATATCGCTGATGACGGCGCTGAATGTCGCTGTGCTTTTGTACGCATTTGTTCGCCGCCGGTATCGCACAGAGCTGCTTCCGTGGGCTTACAGAGTTCGCTGATGTCATAATCATGACCAAATTTCGCAAAACAGTTGACAAAAAACGCGCGGTACATTATAATGATTGTAGAAATCTATAAAACCGCGGAGGACCCATATGAAAAGGATAATTTCTTTGGCACTGACAGCCTTTTCCGTGCTGTCATTCAGCGCATACATCGCGCCGAGCGGCATTGCGGATGCGCTTCCCGCTGTCAATGAAAACGCAGAGATCATTTATGATGCCGATTCAGGCTATATAAAGGGACTGGCGCCGAACGATACGGTGGCGCAGGTCATTGACGCGTTCGACGGCGATGTGACTGTCTTTGCACCGGACGGCAAAGCGCTTGCTCCGTCTGACAAGGTCGGAACGGACTTTGTTGTAAAGTCAGGGAGTGCCTCGGCAAAGCTGCTCGTGCCCGGCGATGTCGATTCGAGCGCCTCTGTCAACGCTCGCGATATTATCGCGATCATGCGTGCCATTTTTGATGACGATGTCGCCTGCAACCGTCTTGCGGCAGATGTAAACCGTGACGGCGCGGTGAATGCGAAGGATGTCATCGACGTCATGAAATGGCTTGTCGGATACGATGTGCTCCTCGGCGATCGCTACTATAAGGTCAAGACCGATAAGCAGGAGGCGCCTTACGAGGACGATTCGCTTGATATGTTCTTTGTCGACAGCCTTGCGAAAAATACTCAGGACAGCGAGAACTTCAGCGAGGATCGTACCTTTGTCATGAACCTTGCCCGCAATGAGAAGGAGAGCTGTCAGGCTGAGATATACTCCCTCGAGAAGCAGACGGGGCTCAATGCGACTCTTACGGCGTTTGAAAACGGACACGGCGCCGTGCTCGAAACACAGCTTTTGCTTGCGGATTACATGAAGATTTACAGCAAGGGCAAGGATACGGGACTGGTGGTGCCCGATCGCCTGCTGCCGATCCAGAAAGATTTCTCGATCGCAGAGAACCGTCGCCAGGGGCTTTACATTGAGGTCGGCACCGATGAAAACACGGCGCCCGGTCTGTACCGTGCGCGCCTCGATATCACCAATGCCGACGGCAGGGTCGTAAAGACTGCATATGTCTATGCGAATGTGTGGGATTTTGAGCTTCCGGTCGAGACGACTACAAAGACAATGTTCGGTATGGGCAGTGCTCCGTGCCAGAGGACTGTGAAGGGCGACGATTCCACGCCGATCGAGATCTACACAAGATACTATGAGTACCTGCTCGATAACCGCATTAACATCTGGTGCATGCCCTATAATCCGCTTGATGATGAGGCGGACAAATGGATGAGC
>CAYVUJ010000162.1:0-3987 GCA_964454825.1 uncultured Lachnospiraceae bacterium
TCGCCTCGTTGCCACCCCTGTCGTAAAGGAATAACACGACCAATCCCTACACACGTTGATACTATGAAACTCAGATATATAGCATTAGCACTGTCGTGCGCGGCAGCACTTGGCGTCTTTGCCGCCACGCCGGTACCGGCCTCCGGCAGCGGCGGGGGTGTGAGCTGGTCGCTCGCTCCTATGGCTGCCACCACTGTCGCTACGGCCGATGGCGCCCTTGTCCTCACCCAAGGCACTCTCAACGCTACAGACATTGCCGTGGCCGGCATCGAAGCAGCCTCGGCAGAATCCGACCTCAAGGTGTGCCGCTACGGCAGCAGTGTCGCTATCACCACCTCCGCACCGGCACGATGGACCATATATAGCATCCTCGGCACCGTGGTGTCGCATGGCCAGGTACCCGCAGGCCGCTCCGAGATATCGCTTGCCGGCCTCGCACCGGCGATGTATATACTGACAGTTGCCGACAGCCGCGCTATGTCGCAAACCCTCAAAATCGTAGTAGAATGACAGCACTCCGACACATTTTCGCCTCCGTGGCCCTGGCCATAGCAACTACGGCGTCGGCCGCTACCGCCGGGTTCCCTTATCAGGCCGCCCTACGAAATGCCGACGGCAGCCCAAATGCCGACCAGACACTATCGGTACGCTTCAGCATCCTCCAGGGCGGCACCGACGGCACGGCAGTGTACACCGAGGATCAGTTCGTGACCACCGACGCCCGCGGCGCCTTCGAGACAATGGTAGGCGAGGGTACAGCAACGGCCGCAGCTTTCGCCGACATAGACTGGACGGCAGCGCCATACTTCATGAAGGTCGAACTTGCCACCTCCGACGGTGCATATACCCTGCTGAGCACCCAGGAGATGCTATCCACACCCTTTGCCGCCAACGCCGACATAGCCGAGGCCATAGAGGGTATATCGTGGGACGGCCGTCTCTATATACTGTAGCTTTTCTTTGTGGGCATAGAGATAATCTTCCTGGTATTCGGTGAGAGGACCCATATTTTCCAGAATGGCGGTCTCTTCATCGGTGAGTTTTTCGCCGTCTGCCTGTTTAATCAGTAAATCCAGGTTGCGCTGTTCCTCGCTGTCGGGGTCCACATCATACTGATTCTTGACAGCTTCCTCTTTTGCTGCCTGTTCTCTTGCTTTGTTTAAGTATTCAACGGCGTCTGCCTGGTTTTTCATACTCCGGTCGGATAAATCCTTCATGGTCTGGCTGGTGGATTCATCATCGGCAAACTGGGAAAGCAATGTCTTGAGAGCTTTTCGGTTTGCCTGCTCCATGATGGCTTCCTTGCTTGCTTTTTCTGGTTTGATGTGCAATAAGGATGCCTGGATGGTATTGCCCTGCAGCTGTTTTTTCTGTTCGGTTTTATCCGGACGGTGGCTGCGGTGGTAACCTCCATCTGCAGGTGTAACAGTGGTGTTTGCGGAATTTGCTTCTATTTTCATATCTTCCCTCTTTTCTGCATGCCAGTAATCATTTTTATTTATGGGTAATTTATGCTGAGAATATAGTCCAGCGCTGACAAAACCCATATATTTGTGCATGCGTGTAGTCAAAAAACGGTTTCTGTATATAATATAATTGTATATCGGTATTTTCCGTGGAAAAAATTAGGGAACAAAGTCATTTTCGTGGATTTTGGGGGAAATATCCGTGGATTGTTATTTAATCTGCTGGAGAAATATGGTATAATGTTCTGTAAACTGGTGGGAAGATATACAGAATATGACAAATTATGCGAGACGGAGGAAATTGGGATATGAAGGCAGGAAAATGTATAGGGTGGCTTGTATTATTACTTTGCATGATGGCACTGGGATACTATATATCCTTCCCGGCAATTAACATTCACGAGGAAGGCGTTCTTATTTTTATGATTATGGTGGTGATGCTGTTGGGCGTGGTCTGCATGCTCCGGGATGCGTTTTCCAACAAAAAGCGTAAAAAGAACAAGGTTTACAGTGCACGTATTGACTTAAAGATTGGCAAACCTGCCCTCACCTGTTTTACGGCGGCCATTGTACTGGTGGCGGTCTATCTGGTTGGCTCTCTCATCGGCGCGGAGATTTTCCGGGCAAAAGATTACGCTTCACTGTTAGCAATTACAGAATATGATTTTGCAGAGAATATCGAAGAAACCGAGAATGTGGATAATGTGGCGCTGATGGACACCAACAGTGCAAGGATATTTGGAAACCGCATGATTGGATCTCTTTCTGATGTGGTGAGCCAGTATGAGGTGGAGGATGACTACACACAGATTAATATAGAGGGAAAGCCCTACAAGGTAGCGGCACTGTGCTACGCAAGCTTTTTTAAATTCTGGAAGAACAAAGAGGCGGGGATTCCCGGTTATGTCAAGGTAAATCCTGTGACATTTAAAGCCGAGTATGTCAAGTTAGAGAAAGGCATGAAGTATGTGCCCTCCGGATATTTTAATTACAATCTGCAGCGGCATGTCCAGTTTAAATATCCTACCAAGATTATAAACGGCTATTATTTTGAGGTGGATAACGAGGGAAGCCCTTATTTTATCTGTCCGGTGGTGACGGCAAAGATTGGGCTTTTTGGCGGCAAGGATGTGATTGGCGCCGTACTTTGTGACCCGATTAGCGGGGATTGTGAGTATTATGATGTGGAGAAGATTCCGGAGTGGGTGGACAGGGTGTACGACGGGGACCTTTTATCACAGAAGTATGACTGGGCAGGGAGTCTGTCCGGTGGATTCTGGAACAGTATTATCAGCCAGACAGGTTGCAAACAGGCAACAGACGATTATGGCTATAAGACCATCGGCGACGATGTGTGGGTGTATACGGGCGTGACCAGCGTGACGGGAGACCAGTCCAATGTAGGATTTATTATGATGAACCAGCGCACCAGCGAGGCGAGATATTACTCCGTGTCCGGTGCGGAGGAGCATTCGGCAATGGCAGCGGCAGAGGGTGAGGTGCAGGAAAAGGGATACCGCGCTTCATTCCCAAGCCTTATCAATGTCAGTGGACAGCCCACATATATTATGGTGCTTAAGGACGATGGCGGTCTGGTGAAAATGTATGCCATGGTAAATGTGGAGCAGTACAATATTGTTGCCACTGCTGCCAGTCAGGAAGAGGTAATTAAAAAGTACAAAAAACTTCTGTCAGGAAGCACCGGGGCAAACCAGGGCGGTACTAAAGAGGAAGATACGGTGCAGACAGCGGAAATCGTCATTAAAGAGGTAAACTATATTGTCAATGACGGCGCAACCACAGTCTACATCAAAGATATGGACAATAAGGTATACAAGCAGCCCTTTGCCGAGGATGAAAGACTGGCTATGCTTACGGCAGGGCAGACAGTAAAAATCACCTATGAGGATGTAGAGAACGGAATTTCCTATATGAGTGATTTTGAGATAAAAGACCAGGGCTTACAGCCTGGAAACAGCCCGGAGCCAGTGGGGGAGGATGCCGGGGAACGGGACTAACAATGGAGGCTGAACATGGGCGAGAAGATACAATGTAGTGTGATTGTACCATTTTATAAAGGACGCAAATATCTGACTGACATGCTGGAAGGGCTGTGTGAGCAGCAGCTTTCACTGGAAGTGCTTTTGATTGGCGATTATGGAGATGCAGTGGAAGATATTCTGGTGGACTACAGGGAACGGCTGAATATTCGATTTTATGAACATCATGAGCAGATGGGAGTCGCCGCTTCCCGCAACCAGGGGGTGGCACATGCCAGAGGAGAGTATTTATATTTCCATGACGCAGATGATTATCTGGAAGCAGGTGCGCTGGATGTATTATACAAACAGGCAAAGCGGGAAGATGCAGATGTGATGGTAGGGCATATCCGCAGGGTGCGCTATAAGCGCATCAGTTATCTGGCAGGTTTGGAAGAGACAAAGGAAGATTCTGCCCTGTCCGAACTCTCCATGGCAGAAGAAATGGAGCGGTGGAAGTTCCGGGTTTTGCATGCCTGCAT
>CAYVUJ010000163.1:0-3981 GCA_964454825.1 uncultured Lachnospiraceae bacterium
CGGTCCTGACGGCAACGGAAACGTGACCAAGCTTCAGGAGGCTCTGCTCGAGGGAGTCGGCGAGTGGATCGGTGAGACCGGCGACGGACTCTACCGTGCAAAGCCGTTCGAGGGCAGAGGTCAGGGCAAGGACTTTATTCTCCGCCGCGACGACAGTAAGTATTTCGCCTACATCCACAATCTGACGATTGTCGGTGACGCATCCGTGACAGTCGAGCAGTCAAACACCGGCTGGAAGACCTTCACGAATGTCAGCGGAAAGGTCAAGGTTGTCCGCTGGACCGACAACGGCGAGGAGCTCAAGTTCGAACAGGACGGGGACACTCTTCGCATCTGGGCTACCGGATTTGAGTACGGTTCCAGCCTTGTCGTAAGAGTCGCTGAGGTAGACTACGAATAATGAAAGGCGATCTTACCGTAGGGAATCCTTCCACGGTACTGTTCAGATTCTGTCTGCCGCTTTTCGGCAGTGTTATCTTCCAGCAGCTTTACAACCTCGCCGACAGCTTTGTAGCAGGCAAGTTCATCGGCAAGGACGCACTCGCCGCCGTCGGTAACAGCTATGAGATCACGCTCGTGTTTCTGGCGTTTGCATTCGGATGTAACGTCGGATGCTCAGTGATCGTGTCCCGGCTTTTCGGCGCAAAAAGCTACGGAGAGCTTAAATGCGCGGTATCCACAACGCTGATCTCCTGTGCTGTGATCTGCACACTTCTCACAGCATCGGGGCTCATCTTCGGACGGGCGTGGCTGGAGCTTATCAATACCCCGGAGAATATAATGGAGGATTCCCTGCTCTACCTCAACATATACGTGTGGGGACTCTTCTTCGTGTTCTACTACAACATCTCGAACGGAATTTTCACCGCTCTCGGAGATTCAAGAACGCCGTTCTTCTTTCTCGCCGTGTCATCGGTCGCCAATATCGGTATTGACATCCTGTTTGTTACAAAATTCAGCATGGGTGTGGCCGGTGTGGCGTGGGCGACCTTCCTCTGCCAGGGGGTAAGCTGTATCCTCGCTTTGGTGTTCGTCCTGCGCAAGCTGCGACTTTTGAGCAACGAACGGATGGAACGTCCCTTCTCCGTGCCGCTTCTCGGAAGGATCGCCCGGATTGCCGTGCCGAGTATGCTGCAGCAGAGCTTCATTTCCTTCGGAAACATAATCATACAGGGCACGATCAATCCGTTCGGCTCGGATACGGTCGCAGGATACGCCGCGGCGATCAAGCTGAACAATCTTGTGATAACCTCGGTGACGACGCTCGGAAACGGCATCTCGAGCTTTACCTCGCAGAATATCGGCGCGAAAAAATATGACAGGATCCGTCCCGGACACAGGGCGGGGCTCAAAATGGCGTTTGCCCTGATCATTGCAATGTTTCTTATCTACTTCATCGCCGCCAGGTACCTGATATACCTGTTCCTCGACTCGCCGACAGGCACGGCGATGGATGTCGGCGTGGAGTTTTTACGCATAGTCTCGCCGTTTTACTTCACCGTATCGCTGAAACTGATAAGCGACGGCGTTCTGCGCGGGGCGGGACTGATGAAATATTTCATGATCTCGACCTTCACAGACCTTGTTTTCAGAGTGCTCCTTGCCCTGCTCCTTTCGCCGTACTTCGGCGCAAGGGGGATCTGGATGTCATGGCCTGTCGGATGGCTCTTCGGTGCTTTTCTCTCGCTTTGGTTCTACCGAAAGAGCGTCCGGAAAATGGAGGCTCTCGTCTGAGAGGGCCCATAATGCAAGCATAGCATTCTTCAATCTCAAATTGCAATACGCCCCATTCAACCGCAGGTTGGATGGGGCGTATGCTAATCAAACCGATAAGTTATTGCTTTTGAATCCGGCTTTTCGTAAAATATTATTGCAGCTGTAAAAAACACATAATATATGTTGCCGCCCGTCGGCAGAACGGAGATTCTTATGAATGCAATTAAAATCAATGAACAGATTGCTTTTCTCAGGAAGCAAAAGGGACTGACACAAGAAGAACTTGCAAAAGCGCTCGGTGTAACCAATCAGGCGGTATCCAAATGGGAAGGCGCGCAGTGCTGTCCGGATATCCAGCTTCTGCCCAATATTGCAAAACTCTTTAACATCTCGGTGGACGAGCTGCTTGGCTACACCCCCGTTTCCTCAGCCGGGGATATCGTTCTTGATCTTCGTAAGCGGATCGAGGCGTTGCCCTACGGAGAAGATTTCGACTTTACATTCAGAATGGCCGCGGCTGTCCACACGATTATTTTCTCAAAGGGGATGATGACAGTAGACGATCCGAACACCGGCTGGGATACGGACGAGGCAATCGAGCATGCCGGAAATGCCGAGTGGGGGTACTCCTGCTGTAACATTCCCGAAATCACGACAATAATGCGGCATGGTACGGTGCTTTTTTCAAACAATAAAAATCTGACGCTCATGAACAACATACGCCGGATCGTATCTATGATAAAGCCCTTCTCCGATGCACATAATCTGAAGATTGCTGCGGCGCTCTACAATCTGACCGTCCATTCGGAGAATGCATATGCGACGCTCAGTGAAATCAGTGAAAAGTCGGGCATGACTTGTGAAACGGTGAAGGGCTGCCTTGAAGGAGAACTGTCACGCTTCATTATCGAAAAAGAAGCTCCCGAAAGCCGCTATCGCTTTGACGGAATGTATATGAGTATCCTCCCGGTAATTTCGCTGCTTGATTTCAAATAATTTTTAAAAACCTCCAACCTTTTCGGAATTTCGTGTCTATATGGGTGAAGGCCTTCAAAAATGCTTCAGCGAGGTACAGACAAGTGAACAGACAGGATGTTGAGAAAACCATAAGTGAATATCTGAAACCGATTTTCGGCTTTGCGCTCAAGCGCTGCAAAAGCATTCACGACGCCGAGGATCTGTCTCAGGAGATCGTGTTCAAGGCATTTCGTGCGCTCCTTGTACGCGACGATATTGCCGACACGGGCAAGTTCATCTGGACAGTCGCGCATAACGCGCTAAGCAATTATTACCGTGACAATGCCAAAAGCACGGTCGGCGTTCCTCTCGACGAGATTGCAGATCTGATCGCCCAGCCGTGCCCCGAGCTCGACGGCGACGACGATGCAGAGCTTCTCTCGCGTCTCCGAAGCGAAATCGCCTACCTGTCCAAAGTGCAAAGAAGGGTCGTGATTGCGTACTACTTCGAAAACCGCAGGCAGGCAGATATCGCAAAAGAGCTTGACATCCCGCTCGGCACTGTCAAATGGCACCTTTTTGAAGCTAAAAAAGAACTGAAACGAGGTATGGATAAGGTGAGAAAAGCAAGCGAACTCAAATTTAACCCGATCAAATTCAGCTACTGCGGCATAAACGGCAATCCGGGTACAAAAACACCGAGCGATTATTTCCGCTCATCGCTGTCGCAGAACATCTGCTACTGTGTGCGAAATGAGGCAAAGACCGTGGGTGAGATCGCCGACGATCTGGGCGTCTCCCCTGTGTATGTGGAGAGCGAGGTGGAATTTCTCGAAGAATTCGGCTTACTTCAGGCACAAAAAGACAAGTATATTGTGGGCTTCATCATCAACGAACCGACGGAACAACTGCTCACCATGAAGGACAGCATGTACAAGCGTGTCGCAAAGCTGTTTGCCAACGAGCTGTACGATGAGCTGACGTCCTGCGGCATTCTTGACGATCCGGATATATGGTGCGAACAGACCGACGAGCCCGTCTCCCTGACTGCCTCCCCAAAAGCAGACCGCAATTTTATTCTGTGGTCGCTGATTCCGTACATCGCCGCATGTTCGGGAGAGAAGCTAATGGACGACACTATCTCCTTCGAGGAGGTGGCGACGATCCGTCCGGACGGCGGACATAACATCGTTCACACCGCTGTCATTCCGGATGAAATGCAGCTTCCCGATGACTACGTGCACATGAAAAACTGGTGCGGTCCTATGTGGAACCAAGGTGATTATCAAATGATGTGGCAGATAGACT
>CAYVUJ010000164.1:0-3975 GCA_964454825.1 uncultured Lachnospiraceae bacterium
AGGCGGGCATGCCCGTCATGGAGGGCAAGTGCGCGCTTTTCAAGGAGTTTGCAGACGTCGATGCTTTCCCGCTCTGCATCCGCAGTGAGGATGTCGACGAGTTGGTGCGCACGATATATCTTCTGTGCGGCTCCTTTGGCGGGATCAACCTCGAGGATATCGCCGCTCCGCGCTGCTTTGAGATCGAGAGAAGGCTCAAGGAGATCTGCGACATTCCGGTGTTCCATGATGATCAGCACGGTACGGCGATCGTCGTGGCGGCGGCGCTGTCGAACGCTTTGCGCGTGGTTGCAAAGAAAAAGGAGGATGTGCGCGTTGTCATAAACGGCGCGGGATCGGCGGGGATCGCGATCTGCCGCCACCTGCTCAACGTCGGCTTTGCGGATGTGACGATGGTCGACCGCTTCGGTGTGATCTGCGAGGGGGATGCCACCCTCTCCGACGCCCACGCGGATATCGCGCGTCTCACGAACCGCGCGCATCTCACCGGCACGCTCGCGGATGCGATGAATGGCGCGGACGTCTTTGTCGGCGTGTCTGCACCGGGTGTTGTGTCTGAAGATATGGTGCGCTCGATGGCAGACGGCGCGATCGTGTTCCCGATGGCTAATCCCACGCCGGAGATTATGCCGGACAGAGCGCTTGCGGCAGGTGCGGCGGTCGTCGGCACGGGACGCTCGGATTTTCCCAATCAGATCAACAATGTGCTCGCATTTCCGGGCATCTTCCGCGGCGCTCTTGATTGCCGCGCGCGTGAGATAAACGATGAGATGAAGGTCGCATCAACGAACGCGCTCGCGGCGCTTATCCCGGAGGGGGAGCTTCGCGCGGACAACGTTATCGTGTCGGCGCTCGACCGGCGGGTCGCGCCTGCCGTCGCGGCGGCTGTTATTGAGGCGGCAAGAGCGAGCGGAGTCGCTCAGAAATGAAAAAACGGGGGCCAATGGCCCCCGTTAGATTATGTACGCAAAGTTTGCCCGGGGCGTTGCCCCATGTGTCGACCTGCGTCATTTTATTCCGGCTATTGTTCTCAGAACGGGAACCTTGCCGATCATTATGTAACAAATATATGTCACACCAAAGCTGAGAGACATGATCATCCCGATTTGCAAAACGGTGCTGTCCGTCATCCTCAGCGAGCAGAAGGCGATGGCGACAAGGATCGTCTGATGCAGAATGTACATCGGGAAGGACGCCATTCTGAAATGCTCGGACAGAGTGGTTTTTCTGTCAAGAAACAGCCTGCCCGCGATTATGCAGGAGAGTACGCCGAGCCAGCAGACAAAATTTACAAGGATATCTCCGTAGAAGCCGTATCTGAAATACAAAAATGTAAGCGTGAGCTGGGAGACGGCGAACAACGAAAGGATCCACCGCCGCGCGGAAACGAGCCTTTCCACGAAAGTGTCGCTGAACAAATAATACCCCGCAAGGTACAAAAGAAGATACTTTCCGAGGCTTTGCCCGCCGAAATTGCCGATGTAATGCGAAAGGCAGACCGGGACAAACAACAGCAGGACCGAAACTGTGCCGATGTTATCCGTGCGGGCGCTCAGCCTGTCGGAGGGAATTCTTTTGCATACCGGCAGGGTGACGGCGGAGATGAGGAACAGGTAAAGTAAAAACCACAGATGCCCGAAGGTGAATTTGCCGTCGTATCCGTTCATGTCGCCGATATTCGTGAAGAAATACCGGAAATGCTGTGCCACGGTGCCGTCATAGCCGAAAAAGAAGCGCCTGGCAAATAGCGTCTGAAACGGTACGAAAAGCGCCGTGCCGCAGAGAAGCGGGATCAGCAGCCGCCGGGCGCGCTCGCGAAGGAAATCGCCGGGGCTTCTTTTTTGCAGCGAGTATCTCGCCGCCATCCCGGCGACGACGAACAGCACCGGCATAAGCCACGGGGACAACAGCACAATGAGCGAGCTCAGCGCGCGGTCGGCGCCGCCCCAGACGTAAAATTTCGCGCCGAAATCGTTCCATATCATAAGCGTGTGATACGGAAACAGACATAATATTATTATGCTTCGCAGATTATCTAAGTAATGCTTTCTCATTTTTGTGTATCTTAAAATTAAATTACGCACTGTCACGCGGGGAGGTGATACCATTGATTACGCCTTTGAGATACGGAAATACCAATACATATTTCATCCGGGGAGAGGGCGCGGGGCTTCTTTGCGACACGGATTATGCCGGGACGCTTGGCGCGTTTTTCAGGGAGATAAAGGCCCACGGTGTGGGTCTTACGGATATAGCATATGTTATGGCGACGCATTATCACCCGGATCACGCCGGTATTATAGGCGAGCTTATGAAGCTTGGGGTAAAACTGCTTCTGCTTGACGTGCAAAGGGAGAACGTGCATTTTCCCGACACGATATTTGAGCGGGACAAGCGCATCAGATACGAGCCGGTAGATGAAGCTGCCGCGGTTGTTATCAGCTGTGAAGAGAGCAGAGAGTTCCTTGCCTCATTGGGGATCGGCGGTGAGATCATATCCGTTCCCAGCCACAGCGCGGACAGCGTGGCTGTCATTATCGACGGAGACTGTGTTGCCGGCGGCTGCGCTGAGGGCGGATGCTGTATTGCGGGCGATCTGGAGCCTGTTGAATTTGTCGGTGCGTATGACAGTAATCCTGCGCTGTGTGCGGATTGGGAGCGTGTCATGAGCTATAAGCCAAGGACTGTATATTATGCTCATGCAAATGCGAGGAGCTTCGACTGATCTGCTCCGCACGCCGCCCGAAGCACCGGGATCGCCGGAAGCACTGGGATTTCCGGAAGCACCGGAATCTCTGGATGCACCGGAGGCTCCGGATGCTCCGGATGCGCCGGAGACTTCGGGGGAGCAGGTGTGCTGACCTGTTCAATATCCTGCAGAAGGACATTTCGTTGGAGATTGCTCCGTGAAAAGTGAAAATCCCGCCTGAAAGACGGGATTTTTTCGACTCAAAGCTGTTCCTTGACCTTGGAGCTCTTACCGACGCGGTCACGCAGGTAGTAGAGCTTGGAACGGCGGACCTTACCGCGGCGGACGACAACGACGTCTGCAACGCGGGGAGAGTGGATCGGGAAGGTCTTCTCGACGCCGCAGCCGTACGCAACGTGACGGACGGTAAATGTAGCACCGATGCCGCCGCCCTGCTTGCGGATGACGGTTCCCTCGAAGATCTGGATTCTCTCACGTGTACCCTCGACGATGCGGTTGTGGACCTTGACGGTGTCACCGACCTCGAACTGGGGCACATTCTCCTTGAGCTGTTCACTTGTAAAAGCAGCAAGTTTGTCCATTATAGATAACTCCTTTCTTTTAATCGTAGAGCATTCTTACAACAGCATGCAGCGGACTGCTCCGTTCTCCGGCAAAATGCCCGAGCTTTGTTATTATATCATACTCTGAGGGAAAGTGCAAGAGCTTTTGGGATTTTTTGCTCCTAAAAAATAAAAAATTACTTGCAAAGGGGTAAATAATGTGATATACTGTAACTGCCAAACAAACTTAATAAGCAAATGTGGAGATATGATATTCTTGTAATAGGGGGATTGTACCTTTTTTCGGTTCTACATTTTTGAATTTGTTAAAAATGCAGATTCCATTTAATGGTAGGATTTGAGAAGGTATATTCTCCACACTGTTAAGTTTGTTTGGCGACAATCGGGGTTTGCGTTTTTGGTGCGTTGACTTCGGTTGGCGCACTTTTTATTTTTCAGGATAAAAGGTGCAAAGCTTTTCACCCGAGAGGTGTTCTAAATTTAAGGAAGGGAGGTTAAGTATGTTTATCATCGGTTTGCTAATAACGTGTTTTTCGGCTCCGGTAGCCATATCCATGCTCAGCGCGCTCGATAAGATGAGCAGCGTTTCGAGACTGAGTTGGTTTGGGATCGGCTTATCGAAAAGTGACGTTGAAACGGTAGCGATCATAGCGGTCGTGGCGGCGGCAATCGGAATCTGTCTGATGGTATTCGGCTTTATCA
>CAYVUJ010000165.1:0-3972 GCA_964454825.1 uncultured Lachnospiraceae bacterium
AACAGGTCATTTGCGGCGGAGAGAATTACGACGGCGCAAGACCGTGTAATTTTGATTGGGTGAAATCATTACGTGCGGAGTGCGTCGCGCACAACATTACCTTCTGCTTTATTGAAACCGGGACGGTTTTCATCAAGGACGGAAAGCGGTATCATATACCGAAAAAGCAAATACAAAGTGAAATGGCGTATAAATCCGGCATGAATTATGAGGGAAAACCGATCGAATGGAAATTGACGGACAACTTAGGTATGGAAATATCAAAGGAAGAACAATATGTACCACACTAGCAGCGTTGCTCGTGCACTTTTCCTTTGCAAGAAGGAAAGCACCGTCCGCTGTCCCGAGAAGTCCATTTGCACCTGAAATCATATCAAATTTATCATCAGCATTTTGCTTTCGAGTATGGTGTACGAGCAGCAGGTAAATTTCATAACTATCAGCAAATTTTTTTCAGCCGTGTTATAATCTGATAGTCGTTTGCATAGCTGTAATTATCATCGCCGACCTCCCGCGCTTTTTAAAGTGTATCTATAATGATAAGCGAGGTATCGGGATGTTCCCTAATAAAACCTGTAAGCTGTTAGTCCAAGCCATTGCCGAGCTGACTTGCCGAAACAGAGAAGAACAGGTTTTCATTTTCCGCCGTTCCAAACATTCGGTATAGCCGTTCCTGCAAGCGGCAATAATCATCTTCAAGGGCGAGGTATAAAACCGTTCCTTTTCGGGTAGGATAATTCCATAGAGGAGTACCTGTGCTGATGTGATAGGCTATCTACGCCATAAAGAAACTTTTGTCCAACTTCGGCGCACCGACGAATAAATAAGTTCCCCGATATAGCAATCCGTACGCAATGGGCGGCTTGCGCTGGTACACATTGTCGAACAGTTCAGTCATTGATACTGTTGGAAGATATGACGGATCTGACATCCGTAGAAATTCTCTTTGCATTTTTTCTGAATTTTGTTCGTAGGTCTTGAAATCTTCACAATTTTCGACTACACTATTTGCGGTACATATTTGAGATGGCTGCTCCGTATCTGCGCCAGCAGATACAATGCAATGGGCAAAAGTTCCTTCGCAGGAATTAAGTGATGCAATGGTTGAAGCATTTAAGGACAAACTAAAGGATATGTAAATGCAAAAAAGGCATTGCCGACTGCAAAAGTCAGTAATGCCTTTTAGATTTATTCAGATAATTTTACTTGCAAACCGCTTGAAACACACAATAAATGCGTTTTTGCGTCTGCTATCAAATCGGTTTTTTTCAAGCAAGAAACCCAGTAAAATCAAGGGTTCCAGACTTTACGATTTATTCCCACTCTGTGACGTGGGTTTATCTCCCATTGTCTTTGGCTGGTTTTCGGTGCTTATATTATCTATATTATCCATTATATCACGCTTCGTCGATTTTTTCAATAGTTCGTGTTCCCATTTTTGTCCCACGCTATTGTCGCCGGATCGTAATCTGCACCATGGCGGACAGGTTCTGGTATATCTTCCGCCGATGTGTTGCGGAACCGGCTCTCCCTTTCCGGATCCCATTCTACAGAAGCATGGGGATCCGCGCTTCCCATCCGGTTTAATAATACAATACTCGCACTCTTTGCAATGCGGGATCGGTGCATCTGCCGGGTGTTGGAGGCTTTTGGGGAATTCCTGAATAAGTTCGTTGCCCCAGACGGCTTTCATCTCCGCGCTGTCTTTCAGGAGAATGGGTACGCCGGTGATCTCTGCCGCTTCCACTATTCTCTCGATCCATTCACGCTGTGGTGTGATCTTTCCGCGCCGGTCTCCGCTCCGACGATGATCCACGAGACTTCGGGATAGCTTCCTTCTCCGAATTCTGCCTCTATTGGCTCTATGCTCACGAATGTGTTGTAGCCTTCCGCGTAGAATACCATGCTCTCCGGCTTCGTCGCCGTCGTGCCGTACCAGAAGTTCTCCCGCTTTGGGAGGTTTCCACTTTCGGCGAGGCGGAGGTATCTCGCTGGGTTCTTCGTCAGGAATAGGTAATTGTGCCACGGTGCTGCTTCGCAGGCTTCAAATACTCGGCGGATCCATTCGTCGGGTACCCATTCACCGAACAAATCCGCTTGACTGCACACCAGAATGATTGATGTTTTTTTCTTCTGGACGATCATCGGAAGTCTGTATTCGTGGAAGGTTGGTGTTGTACCTACCGGTGAAGGCAGAACAGTTCCTGCCAGACTTTTGAATGGGTGCGGGAGGATGTAGAGATCAGCGGCATATTTTATCAGCTGTGGCGAGCCTTTGTTCAATCGAATGTCTCCCGCAAACCGCCGTAGCTGGGGCATGGCGTAGCAATACTCGCAGTTAGACAGGCATCCGGTGACCGGATTCCATGTGAAGTCCGTCCATTCGATTTTGCTTTTGTTCATCATAGCGTTTTCCTCCCTTCATTTCGTGCGTCTATATATTTATTATAATTCTTATTTCTCGGCTCGTCAACGAGGATTCATAAATGTTTTTGAATAACTTATAAATGAATATATTGATATTGTAAACAAATCGTGATATAATAGTGGTCACAGGAGGTCGTTCTTTATGTCTATTGCTGAACAGTTAAAAATCCTTTGTATCAAACTCAATATAAGCGCGGCTGAATTGGCTCGCAATGCTGGTCGAAGCCCGCAGTCCCTCTCCCAAAAGATGAAACGCGAGAGCTTTACTGTTTCGGAAATAAAGCAGATTGCCGAAGCATCGGGATGTCGATTCGTAGGTACATTTATCCTTCCGAACGGGGAAAAGATAGAGTTTTAATTTTTTGTGCTATTCATCCTTTCTGTTGCTTGTTCGCATACAAAGGAGAGCCTTTCCATTCGTGGAAGCGGCTCTCCTTTTGCTTTGCGTAGATATGGGGGACAGTCTTGGATGATTATTGCGAAAAGGTATACTGTTATGCGGTGCGAGGGTGGAGAACATTTCAAAATTAAAAATCAAAATGCTCCGCTTTGTCCCGTCTGCGGTGTTCTGTTGTCTGGATACGATACACGGCTTAGGCATTGTATTGGTGCGGGCGGTGTGCCTCGTTGGTTTAAGCTCCGTCGTCTGCGCTGTCCCTCCTGCAGAAAACTGCATCTCGAATTGCCGGATTTTATGGAGCGAAGCAAGCATTACGAAGCACAGCTTATTGCTGAAACTGTCTCCGGTATCGAGCGGGCGTGTCCTGCGGAGGATTCGACGATCCGGCGGTGGAAAAAGAACCCACCCGGTTTGCCTCGAAAATGAGCCGCCTTTGAAGTATGATATAGCTGACCTAAAGCAAAGGAGGTTCATTATGAAACACAAAAAATGTATTTAATTCTTATTTTGGCTCTTGTAGTAATTGTTCTTCTTGGTGTTATTATCGGCTTCTGGATACTCAAATCTTCGCCTGCACCTGACATTTCCGACGTTCCAGATCTCTTTGAAGATCCAAACGCTGAAGATATTACCGATTTTCCGAACGACACCGGCGACGATCCGGAGAACATCTCTATTCCCGGGTTCGAGAAAATGACGATTTGTGCAAATGAAGCAACGGTCGGCGGGAACATATTCAACCCCGCTCATAACCAGTGTTATTTTGTGGCGGTTATTGCTCTTGAGGACGGTTGCGAGATATTCCGCTCTGGCCTGATCGCTCCGGGCAAAGCGATCTACAAATTGTCTTTGTCAGAGCCGCTCCCTGAAGGTTCCTATAACGCCACGTTGACTTATTACTGCTATAGCCTTGACGAAAGCCGCACCCCTCTCAATGGTGCGACAACACACTTTATTTTGGAGGTAATGCCATGAAAAAATTATCTGCTCTGGTGATGGTCTTTGCTCTGGTTCTCGGCTGTTTTTCTTTTAGCGCTTCGGCTGCAGTCGTTGATCAAAACGCCTCTTCCACGACGGTAGATGTGTACTACACCTTACACGGACAGTATTCTATATCGATTCCGAGTTCCGTAACAATAACTAAC
>CAYVUJ010000166.1:0-3966 GCA_964454825.1 uncultured Lachnospiraceae bacterium
GGCACTTCTCCAATCTTCATCTTCCAAAAACATAAACGCACGTTTAAGGAAACTGGCTGCAGTTGCAGTTCCGGAAGATGAGGGGGGGACGAGAATCTCAGTGTTTGAATTTTGCTTAGACAGTAGCTTCTCAATTCCCCGTAGCAGATCCTGCACTGCGCCAACCTTGCCCATATCCTGCGCCTGTAGTCGGGCGAACTCCTTGGGCATGTCGTATGCGTCGATATTCTTATAGCAGGGAATCAGCGTTTTCTTCTCGCCCTTTGCAATCAACTGCAAAAATCTTGACCACTCGTTTTTGACCCATACAGCGTTGTAGTATTCGTAATTCGTGCCGAATGCCAACATGATCTTGGCGCTGTTCAGTGCAGCAAATATGTACGGCTCGTATTCCTGTCCGAGCTTATCCTCCAGTGTAATACGGGAGAAGAATACCCGGTAACCTTTTGAAGTCAGTTCGTCATACACATCCTGTGCGATCACACTATCGATGGTGCGCTCACCGTTTTCTGCGGTCTCTTTATAGCAGATGAAAATATCATAGGGTTCTTCTTTGCCCGAAACCTCAATGATCCCTTTGCGAAGCTCCTCGATCTGCTTCGCTTCATCTCTGTATACCGAACGTGCGATGTGGCCGGCGTTTTCAAGTGCCTGTTCAAAGTTCTCATCATCCATTACGCTCTCAAAGGCGGAACGGTGACAGGTGGGGACTTTTTTTCCCGTTGCGGGGTCGTCCACATATTCAATGCCGTATTTGCAGAGCACCAGGCCCCAGTACGCTTCCGCTTCCTCGGGGAAATCTGCAACGATGCTTTCGTACACTCCTGCCGCCTTGTCGAACTCACAGGCAAAACGCAGGCGGTTCGCCCGGCCGAACAGGTTCACTTTCTTCTCGTCATCCACTGCGGGAACCGTTTGCTTTGTGCCGCAGTACTCGCATTCCACTACGGTTGCACCGTCTTGAATATCCAGATCTCCGCCACACATTTTGCATTTTAAAATTGTCATAATTTGGTCCCCTCTCGTGTAATGAAATGATAACATGATCATAAAAAAGTAGGCTTTTGGATACAAATATACTCATTTTAAATATATCACAAAATACCTTAAAAATCAAGCGTAAAACATGCCTTCGCGAACATTTTTAAGTATTTTGTCGAAGACCAGTGAGGACCTTATTTTCAAGATGGCACCTGACCTGTGATTTCATTGTGTCACAACTTGACAAGTGCTTCGCGCTGTGATAAAATCAGTGTAACAAAGCGCAGACAGCACCGTCATAAGGAGTAGTTGTAATGTACGAACTGATACAAATTACGGAAAAGAGCTACTATATAGAAAGTCCGGCAAAGATCGGGCTTGTCAGGCTGAGCGGAGACGAGGTTTGCCTGATCGACAGCGGAAATGATAAGGACGCCGCGAAAAAGGTCAGACATATTCTCGAGAAAAATCAGTGGACGCTGCGGGCGATCTACAACACGCATTCAAACGCGGATCATATTGGCGGGAACAGGTATCTGCAAGCGCAGTACGGCTGTGCTGTCTACGCAAAGGGCATAGAATGCGCTTTTACGAGATATCCGATCCTTGAGCCGTCGTTTCTTTTCGGCGCATATCCGCCGGAGAATCTGCGTCATAAATTCATATTAGCGCCTGAAAGCGACGCGGCCCCGCTCACCCAGGACGTGCTTCCGGACGGACTTGAGATGTTCGCCCAGCCGGGACACTTCTTTGACATGGTCGGCTTTCGCACCGACGATGACGTCGTTTATCTTGCGGACTGTCTGTCGAGCGCTCAGACGCTGGAGAAATATCAGATCGGCTTCATATACGATGTCGGCGCATATCTCGAGACGCTCGAAACAGTGAAAAACATGCAGGCGAGAATGTTCGTTCCGGCGCACGCCGCGGCGACGCAGGATATCGTGCCGCTTGCGCAGCTCAATATCGACAAGGTTCATGAGATCGCACAGAGGATCGTGACGATCTGCGAAAAACCGCTTTGCTTTGAGCGGATATTGCAGAGACTTTTCAACGACTTCGGGCTGAAAATGACCTTCGAGCAGTATGCGCTTGTCGGAAGCACTGTGCGATCATACCTCGCGTGGCTTAAGGACAGCGGCGCTGTCGGGGTTGAGTTTGAGGACGGCATGATGCTGTGGCGGCGCGTGTGACGGAGCCTGAGCGTCGGTTTGACGTCGCGCCCCGCGATGTGGCCGCGGATTCTGTGAGACGATATGACGGCATCACGAAAGCCGTGCGTAAGAATCCAGAGACACACTTGACAATCGCGGCGCGCTGTGATAAAATAACAATAATATGATAAAAGGCTGTGAAGGGAAGTAGTAGTCGAAACGGGGTCCGAAGAGAGCGCACGTTGGGTGGGAGTGCGCGGCCGCCGCCGAGCGAAGTCGTCCCGGAGCCGGACGGGTGATATGTAGTCCGTCCCGCGTCCTGCGTTATGGGATCGAGTGCGCCTTCTGGCGAATTCGGGTGGTACCGCGCTTTTGGCGTCCCGTTTTTTCGGGGCGCTTTTTTATTTTATGTGTGATAAATTTTGTATGCAATATAAGGAAGGGAGATAATATTAATGAAAGAACTGCAAAAGACCTACGATCCCTCGTCGTTCGAGGATCGGCTCTACAAAAAATGGAACGACCGGGGGGGCTTCAAGCCCTCGGACGATAAGAACGCGCCCTCGTTTTCGATTGTGATCCCGCCACCGAACATCACGGGACAGCTTCACATGGGCCACGCGCTCGACAACACACTCCAGGACATTCTGATCCGTTATAAGCGCATGAAGGGCTTTGCCGCACTGTGGCTCCCGGGTACCGATCACGCATCGATCGCGACTGAGGCAAAGATCGTTGAGGCGATGCGAAAGGAGGGCGTGACGAAGGAACAGCTCGGACGTGAGAAGTTCCTCGAGCGCGCGTGGGACTGGAAGGAGAAATACGGCGGCAGGATAGTTGAACAGCTCAAGAAGATGGGTTCTTCCTGCGACTGGAGCCGCGAGCGCTTCACACTCGACGAGGGATGCTCACGCGCCGTGCGCGAGGTGTTCGTCCGTCTCTACGAGAAGGGGTTGATCTACCGCGGTGAGCGTATTATCAACTGGTGTCCGCATTGCCGTACCTCCATCTCAAACGCCGAGGTCGATTATGAGGAGCAGAAGAGCCACTTCTGGCACATCCGTTATCCGCTGGTCGGAGGCGGCGGATATCTCGAGGTTGCGACGACCCGCCCGGAGACGCTTCTCGGCGATACCGCGATCGCAGTCAATCCGCAGGATGAGAGATACAGCCATCTGATCGGCAAATACTGCGTGCTCCCGCTTGTCGGCCGCCGCATTCCGATCGTTGCCGACGAGCACGCCAAGCTCGACAAGGGAACCGGCTGCGTGAAGATCACACCTGCTCACGACCCCAATGACTTCGAGGTCGGCCGCCGGGCTCATCTGCCGATGGAGGTCTGCCTCACCCCGGATGCGAAGATCACCGACAACTATCCGAAGTACGCCGGAATGGACCGCTACGAGGCGCGCAAGGCGATCGTTGCCGACCTCGAGGCGGGCGGTTATCTTGTTTCGATCGAGGATCTCACTCACGAGGTTGGTACCTGCTACCGCTGCGGCACGACCATCGAGCCGATGGTATCGCTCCAGTGGTTCGTCCGCATGGAGCCGCTTGCAAAGCCTGCGATCGAGGCGGTGAGAGACGGACGCATCCGCTTTGTGCCGGAGCGCTTTGACAAGAACTACTTCCACTGGATGGAGAATACGCAGGACTGGTGCATTTCCCGCCAGCTGTGGTGGGGGCACCGTATCCCAGCGTATTACTGCGAGGAGTGCGGTGAGACCATCGTCGCCAAGGACGATGTCACATGCTGTCCGAAGTGCGGCGGCAAGGTGAAGCAGGATGAGGATACGCTTGATACATGGTTTTCCTCGGCACTCTGGCCGTT
>CAYVUJ010000167.1:0-3962 GCA_964454825.1 uncultured Lachnospiraceae bacterium
CCGATGCTTCCGGCGAAGGAGATCAGCGCTGTGCGCCCTTTTTTTGTCATCAGGTTGTTGAGCGACAGGGAGAGGGCGGTTAAACACGTCCTCGACGTCTTGGTGTATTTCGCTACCTTGTCCGCCTTTTTGTTACAGACCGCTCGCTTTTCGGCTGACACATCGGCTTTTTCCTCATACGGATTGGAATCGTCGACTATCCTTCCGTCGAGCAGTCTTATGATGCGGGTGGAGTAAGCGTCGGCAAGCTCCGGATTGTGCGTCACCATGATCACAAGACGGTCTTTTGCGATCTGCTTCAAAAGCTCCATTATCTGGAGACTCGTTTCGGAATCAAGAGCGCCGGTGGGTTCGTCTGCGAGCAGGATCTCCGGATCGTTCACAAGGGCTCTTGCGATCGCCACGCGCTGCATCTGACCGCCGGAAAGTTGGTTGGGACGCTTTGAGATGTGATCGCCCAGCCCCACCTTTTCAAGCGCTTCCTTTGCACGGCGGCGCCGCTCGGATTTCGGTACACCGGAAAGAGTCAGCGCCAGTTCGACATTTGAAAGGATAGACTGGTGAGATATGAGATTGTATGTCTGAAAAACAAATCCGATGGAGTGATTGCGGTAGCTGTCCCAGTCGTGACTTGAAAAGAGCTTGGTCGAACGCCCGGCGATGGCCAGATCACCGTCCGTGTACCGGTCGAGCCCCCCGATTATATTGAGAAGCGTTGTTTTTCCGCAGCCTGACGGGCCGAGGATCGAAACAAATTCATTGTCTCTGAAATCGACGCTTATCCCCCTGAGCGCCTCGACGGATAAATCCCCGCTTTTGTATACCTTTCGTATTTCCTTTAGTGAAAGCAACTTGTCACCCCTTTTGAATTTTTTTATGTATTAAATAATTATACCCCCGCTTCGGAGGCAAAAAAAGCGACTTTTCTGACTTTTCTGTAAACAAAGTGACACACCGGAGAGCGTTTTCTCCGGTGTGTCAGTCGGAAAGTCATTTATTGTAGGAAGGGGTGAGCGTAAATACCTTTGTCTCGTGCGGTCGGATACGGAAGAGATGTCTCTCTCTCATGTTCTCGTAGACCTCGTTTGTCCATTCATCACGCATGGTCATGTTAATCCTCGGAGAAAGACCGAGGTCCTCCCAGCGGAAGTCAAACATGTTTGGCTGATCTCCGCGGTTGATGATCGCGACCGCCCAGCGGAAATCGGAGAGCTGGCGTACCCAGACCTCCTTGCCGTGGTATTCAGTGCTTATGCGGCGGCAGGGCAGGCAAAGCGGGTCCTGGTCGATGGCAATAAGATTCTTGTTCGTCAGTATTTCGAGACAGGCCTTGTCAAGCTTGTTCGGATCGGCTCCGATGAGAAGCGGAGCGGCAAGCATACACCACATCGAGAAGTTTGTGCGGTACTCGTCGTCGGTCATTCCGGGGCCCATCCACTCGGTGCAGTTTCGCATGCCGACTACGAGCATGTCGGGATCGTTGAAGGAACCGATCGCGCTGTACGGAGATGACTCGGCGCAAAAGAGGTCGAGAATGTCCATGATACCGTGGCCGCATCCGTTCTCAGAGGAGAAATTGTCGCGGATGTCCTTGCCGATTCTCCAGAGCTGGCCGACGCCGTGAGCCCAGAGCCAGGGCTTTGTTGTGCCGTGCTCGCAGAGATTGTAGACGATATCACGCCCGCACTCCTTGATGGCAAGGCCCATCTTGATGTATTCCTCCATCGTATCGCGGTCGCCATCGCCCTCCATCGGATGACGGTCGTATTTGAGGTAGTCGAAGCCCCACTCTGCGATCTGCTTTGCATCCTCGAACTCATGTCCGAGAGATCCCGCGTCGTTGTTCCATGTTTTTTGACCGCATCCGAGATAGATCCCGGCTTTCAGTCCCTTTGCGTGGATATAATCGGTGAGCCACTTCATGCCGTGGGGGAAGATCGCGTCTCTTGAGACGAGACGGCCGTTTGCGTCGCGCTCCTGCTCCAGCCAGCCGTCGTCAAGATTGATGTATTCGTATCCGGCATCCCGCAGACCCAGATCGACGATGGCGTCCGCCGCGTCCGTCATGATCTTTTCGGACGGATCGCAGTTACAGGTGCAGTAGGAGTTCCAGCCCATCGGGGGAAGCGGCTGTTTCGGTGTGATAAATTTCATTTTTTGACCTCATTTCGTTTGTTTGGTATACCTTTCCCGTCACGACTGTGAAACGGGTGTTTTACTGGATATCATAGCAGCTCTGATTTGAGCGAACGCGCAAACAGCGCGGAAAGCGTCTGCTTTTCGTCAGCGTTTCTGTAGAGCATGTTGTAAACTGCCTCGCATATCGGAAGCTCGGTATTGTATCGCTTCCCGAGGACGATCATAGCCTCCGCGGTGTAATATCCCTCGGCGAGCTGATCGTATCTTTCTCCCTTGACGAACATCTCGCCGAACATCCTGTTGTGGCTGTACTGTGAAAAGACGGTCGCCTCGTAATCACCGAGATGACAAAGCCCGTACGCGGAGAGCTCGTTTCCGCCCATCGCCTTGATAAGTCTGGCTATCTCTCGTGTGCCGCGGGACATGAGAGCTCCCTTGAGTGTCGACAACCCGAGACCGTCGAGAAAGCCCGCCGCGATACCGATGACGTTTTTCGAGGCGGCTCCGATCTCGTTTCCGAGCAGGTCCTCTCCGTAATAGAAGCGGATCAGATCGGTCGAGAACTCGTCTACGAGGCGGCGTTTGGTCTGTTCGTCTTTGGAGTCTATCACCATACAGTTCGGATTGCCCTTGTAGAATTCCTGGACATGCCCGGGACCGATCCATACGGCGATCTTGTTTGATGGATCGAGATTGTCCTCGGCGATCTCGGAGAGTCGCCGTCCTGTGCCCATTTCAAGCCCCTTCATACAGAAAACAAAGGTCTTGTTCTTGATCTCGAAAGGAGCGAGCTCGTCGAAGAGTCCCTGCAAAGCCTGTGAGCCGATGGAAATTATGATCGTTTCCGCCGATATTGCTTCGTCGAGAGCGGTGGTCAGCGTCAGTTCCTTTGGAAGCTCGATCAGTCCGTTGCTTCTTGTTGCCTGAAGCTCGATCATCTGCGGTGCGTCGGCCAGCCCGTAAAGGGTGACGTCATGTCCGCCGCGGTGGAGGTACCATGCAATAAAGCTGCCCCAGCGTCCGCAGCCGATAACGGTAATTTTCATACTGTTCTCCTGTCAGGTTGTAAATTCAGTGATAAAACTCGACTTGTCAGAATTGAGATTCGTATTTGTTTTCTTTCTCCGCTTTCTTTCTCTTACGCATGTGGCTTATGCCATAGACGGTGAACATGACAATGATATAAACAAGGGTGTATGAACACATTATGAGAAATGAAAGCAGCGCTTTGGATGCAAAGCCGCTCCACAGAATGAAGATCACATAGAACGCGGCGCTGATTGCGACATAATGAATAATTATTCGCAGAATGAGACTGAGCCGGTCAAATTTCATCAGTGTGTTTGCAAAGCTCACGGCAAAAGAGAAGATCAGCACCATAAGCACGGTGGTGAATTTGGGAGCAAATCCGTCGATCGAGAAAAGATTCGCCGCCGCGGTGAGTAAAAGGATCATCGCGGAATTGATAGCGCATCCGGTGAAAAGAATGTGTTTTAGTTTTTCCTTCATTTGGGGGATAATTCCTTTCTTGAGCCGTAATACCGATGTTGCGAGGCGTTGCGCCCGTCTTCGCCGGACGCAACGGGGCGCGGCGTGGGGCTTGGTAGTGTCGTGAGCTTGGTTTGCCGCGCCCGGCGTTTGTTTGTGCAGATTTGTACGAAAGGGACGCAGACCCGGAGATCTGTACTCCTATCGGGAATCGCCCTTTTGACCCCGGGAGGTACGGCGAAAGCCGCCAAATCATTGCAGAGCAATGATTTTATGCGTCATTATACCACGAAGCAATCGCTTTTGCTTGCAAGGAAGCGATTGCGAAGCCGTCA
>CAYVUJ010000168.1:0-2666 GCA_964454825.1 uncultured Lachnospiraceae bacterium
TTGCCAGAAGGGGATCTTCAAAAATGAGGACGGTACGGTGACCTCGCTCATCTCGCGGGATGATTTTTACTCCATACAGAGCGAGAATTTTGTCGAGCAGACCTTCGAAGGCTCGCTCCCGGCGTTTATTGCGGCTTTTACCGCGAGAAAGAGCCTGAGCGCCGCGGAGATCGCCGAGCTGCGCCGTATGGTCGATGAATTCGGGGAGGGCAAGTGATGGAGGCGGTATTTCTAAAGCTTGTCAACATGAGTATGACGGCAAGCTATATTGTGTTTGCCATCGTGATAATGAGATTGCTGTTTTGCCGTCGTTTCTTCAAGAGCGCGCCCAGGTGGGTCGTATGCGCGCTTTGGGCATTTGTTGCCCTGCGCCTCGTCTGCCCGAACTGGATCGAAAGTACGTTTAGCAGGATGCCCGACGAGGTGATTCCGACGACGATCCTCATGTCCGCACATCCTGCGATAGACAGCGGGAGCGGTCTCATCAATGATAGCATAAACCCGATCATCGCCGATCTGTTCTCCCCGCAAAGCCCTGCACAAAGCGCAAATCCATTGCAGATCGTCGCCGCTATTGCGTCGGTCGTCTGGCTTGCCGGGATCGCTGCGATGCTCGCGTATGCCCTTGTCAGCAGCATCCGCCTTCGTCTGCGGCTCAGGGAGAGTGTTGTATTGCGTGACAACATTTATATATGTGACCGCATCCCCGTTCCGTTTGTTTTCGGTGTGCTTCGTGCGCGCATATATCTGCCGTCTTCCCTGCGTCAGGCCGACGCTGAGTACGTGATCGCGCACGAGAGGGCGCATCTGCAAAGGCGCGACCACATCTGGAAGGCGATCGCGTATCTGCTTCTGTCGGTGTATTGGTTCAATCCGTTTATGTGGCTTGCGTATATCCTCCTGTGCCGGGATATCGAGTTCGCCTGCGATGAGCGGGTCATACGAAAGCTGGGTGAGACGGCCAAGCAGCCGTATGCCGCCGCGCTGATAAATTGCAGTGTGCGCCGGCACACGCCGCTCACATATCCGCTCGCCTTCGGTGAAATAGGTGTGAAGGGAAGGGTGAAAAACGTGCTGAACTATAAAAAGCCCATGCTGTGGGTGATCGTCACGGCGGCGGTGATCCTGATTCTCAGCGGGCTGTACTTTTTGACCGATCCGCCCGCCGACAGGGGCGGCGCCGCTGTTTCGGGTACGTTGACCGATGTCGGGAACGGTGACGAAAACCCGGATGTGTTTTCCGACGTCAAGGCGGCGCTTGATGAACGCCGCATCGAATACACTGAGGTCGAATCCTCCTCGTTTTTTCTCCGGGGAGAGAGGAGGGTACTGCAGGTGGCCGATGACGCGGCGGTGGTCTTTTATGTGTATGCGAGTCCCGAGGAGGCGGCCGGCGACGTGCAGTGTATCTCCCCGGACGGTCTGAGTATCACCGTGCCGGATGGCGATATGAATCACAGCTACATGATCGACTGGGTGTCCGAGGTGAGGTGGTACCTCTGCCGGGATACGATCGTCAGCTATGTCGGCACGGACAGCAATATCATCTCAGCACTGGACGGGCTGCTTGGCTCGCCGGTTGCAGGTCTCTCTTAGAAGAAAGAGCGCACATCCCGCCTGACGGCGTTCCGGCGGGGCAAAGCGGGCGCCGCAATACAACGAAAAAAAGGATTTTGGCCCATTTTGGCCGAAATCCTTTTTGTGTTTTTACAAGACCACGGACAGCCTTCGTTAAGCACCCGTGCTCAGAAGCGGCGATTATCCCCGCAGTCCGAGCTGTACTGCCAGCTCGTCAAGATAGTCTATATGGCCGTGATTTGCCCCGTACAGCGTCACGAAGCCGTCCTTTTCGGCGGTGATGTCCCGGCCCGAAAACAGAACCCGCTCCCCCTTCTTCAGATATATCTTTTGTCCGTGCTTCACCTCGGCGTTGTATTCGTCCACGGCGGAGCGATAATAGGCGTCGAACAGCTCCCGCGCTTTCTCAATGTCGCCGAGGTGACCGTGGATCATGCTCTCTTCCAAAAGGATCAGATGGGAATTATGACAGTCAAACAGAGGATACTCCCGTCGGTGCCTGAGCACAGCGTCTCTGCTGTTCAGAATATCAAAAACCGGGACGACGACGCTGTCGATTTCCGCGACGATTCTTTTTGTGGTCCTTTCGGCATTGTTCCGCAGATCAAACCATGTTTCGCGTCTGCCGCTGACCGTACCGAGTCTCGAGCGGATGTTGCACTCATACTCGTGATAAAATTTCTTCGTGTCTTTAAGATGAAAGACCCTTTCGGCGCTTTCGGGGATACGGATGCCCAGATTTACACAGAAAAGATAGTTCGGCTTGCCCTGTGTCGTGCCTCGCTGGAAATGGATGACCTGTGAAATGTCCTCCGAAACAAAACGGTGCAGAGTCCTTGAGTGTTTTCGAAAACCGAGAGGCTTCAAATGCAGATAAACGGTATTTGTGATCTCATTGAGTTGTTGGGTTGTATCGGCATTCTCCGGGCTTTTAAAAAGTACCGCCATAATCTGTAAAATCCTTTCCGGGGTGTCTGCGTCACCGTAATATGTGTACACTCCGGCGGTGATGTCCGGTCGGCGATCACATTTCCCGGGCAGACGTGGCGCTGCGGCGCTGCGATGCTGTGGCGCGTCGGCGCTTTTTG
>CAYVUJ010000168.1:2676-3957 GCA_964454825.1 uncultured Lachnospiraceae bacterium
TTTTTGATATTTTAACACAGCGGGTGTGTCAAGTCAAGGTGTGAGCGCAGTGTTTTATACGACGATATGATGGTCCTGAGGGAGAGTGGGACTCAGAGTCATGCATATTGGAAAGGTCAATATCATATATTGCATCTGAGTGAGGTGATTTTTTTGAAAATACAGTGGAAAAAACTATTTTTGTGCATAGCACTGCCGCTTGCGGTGGGAGGGCTGTCCGCTCTTCTGACGCGTCAAAGCATGGAGGTCTTTCAGTCGCTGAATAAGCCGGCGCTGTCTCCACCGTCATGGCTTTTTCCCGTGGTGTGGACGCTTTTGTACATTCTCATGGGGATCGCCTCGTATCTTGTCCTTACATCCGGAAAACCAAACCGCGCTGCGTTGACAGTGTACGCAATACAGCTTGTGTTCAACTTCTTCTGGTCTATCATCTTCTTCAATTTCGAGGCGTACCTGTTTTCGTTTGTCTGGCTTGTGATCCTGTGGGTCCTCATCCTTATAACAATGATCCTGTTTTTCAGGATATCCGAGAGTGCGGGATACCTTCTGCTCCCGTATCTGCTCTGGGTCACGTTTGCCGGATATCTCAACCTCTATATTTACATTCTCAACTGAAAAAAGGCATTGTCAGAGCTTTGCGGGCTTTCTGACAATGCTTTTTTGCTATCAGGCGATGTTATTCGATTTCGAGGTGTCGGGACTCGGGAAGGACCTGCTCTTTTTTCGGCAGGGTCAGCTTCAGAACGCCGTTTTCGTACTTTGCTGTGATTTTATCCGAATCAATTGCTGTCATATCGAACTGTCGGCTGTATTTGCCGTAGGAGCGCTCTGCGCGGATATATTTGCTGTTCTTGTCCTTTTCCTCGTGCTCAAAGCGGCGTTCGGCGCTGATCGTGAGAATGTTGTCGGAAATATCAAGGTGAATGTCATTTTTGTCAAAGCCGGGCAGGTCCGCCTCCAGAAGGTAGCTTTCTCCCTGATCGGAAATATCCGTCTTGAATTCGGCAATATCTCCGCTTCGCCAAAAGGATGAAAAGGGAGCGCCTAAGATGCTTTTTTCAAGCTCCTCCATTTCGCGAAAGGGGTTGTACGTCATTGTGCTGCTGTTTTTGCGGTAAGGTCTGAGATCAAACATAATAATGCCTCCGTTTTTTATTCGGATATTATTATGTCCTGCTTCCGGATGTTTATACGCCGCAGGAGATACGGGGGCTTAATGTCGTCACTTCGGACGGGTGTATTACTGCGGCGCCTTTTTTTGATCGACGAACTATTCGTTTG
>CAYVUJ010000169.1:0-3956 GCA_964454825.1 uncultured Lachnospiraceae bacterium
GTCTTTGTCGGCGCCGTTCAGCTTATCTGCCTCGGCGTTGTCGGCGAGTACATCGGCAAGATATACATGGAGGTCAAGCGCCGCCCGCGCTACATCGTCAGCGAACGCACAAAAAGCGAACACACAGACAGAGAGGACATCTCCGACAGATGAATCACACAAAAAGCCTGCGCGAGCGCTTTTTGCCCGCTCTCGACCGAACTCTCCCGGTTCTCGAAATGACGCTGACTGTCCTTATCGCACTGTTTGCCTTTGCGGTGTTCTACTACGCCGATTTTTCCGACACGCTCGACAATGCGATCATGCTCGGTGACTCGATAGCCGACGGACACTTCACGGACTACTACGCCTATGCCGCCGAACACGCAAATCCTCAGACGGCGTACACGGCGAACTACGACGTGTTCCTGTATGCGGTATTTCTCATATGGAATCTGCCGACATTCATCCTCCACCGTATAAGCGGTATCGACTACATGAATTCCTTCGGCGCGCTCCTCTGGTGCAAAGCGATGATTTTCGCCGCGATCGCCGTAAGCGCGGCTTTTCTCGGAAAAACCGTCTCTCTCTGGGTCAAAAATGCCCGTGCGCGCTTTAGTGTCATAATTCTTTTCTGTGCCTCGTCCTGCGTGGTATTCCCGGCGCTTGTGACCTGTCAGTATGACATCATCTCGATCGCGTTTACCATTGCGGGACTGTACTTTTATCTGAAGAGAAAGGACATCCCCTTCTTCATTCTCTTTGCTGTCGCCGCTCCGCTCAAGATGTTCGCGCTCTTTGTGTACATCCCGCTGATCCTTCTCCGGGAAAAGCGCATATGGGCGATCATTCTCAAGCTCGTCCCCGCGTTTGCGGTGAATTTTCTCCTTTCACTTCCGTTCAGAGGCGACAGCTGGTACGAGCTTTGCATCGGCTCACAGAACCGCGACGCGGCCGACCTTATCCTCGGCTCCTCGATCAAGCTCGGATCGATCACCATCTGTCCGTTCATTGTCGTCTTTCTTGCGATCTGCGTCGCATGCTACGCGGCAAAGAGGGAGCACTGGGACAGCGACGAAAGCCCCTCGCGCTATTACGTGCCGGTATATGCGGCGGCGCTCTCACTCGCGTCGTTTGTATTTCTCGTCGCGATCAGATCGTACTGGTGCATCGTCGCCGTGCCGCTTCTTCTGGCAGTCGCGTTCTTTGATCCGGCGCGGCTTCGCGTGAACGTTCTCCTCTGCACCATCGGCAGTGCGTGCCTCACGGTCTATTTCATGATGATACACTGGGTGCTCAGCTACCGTCACCTTGCGGACCATCTCCTGCTTGCGAATGTGGTCGGACCGAAGGAGGGCTATGAGCTCACCTACGGTGGCGTCAGCCAGCTTTTCCAGAGATACGGACTGAACAAATACGCCTCGCTTCTGTTCACGCTGGCATTGGGAAGTGCGGTCATGCTGTTTGTGCTGAACATGCCCAGGGAAAAGGCCTGCGCGCGCTGGTCGGCCGCGGAGCACTCCACGGAGCGCTGGTACGGCATTCTCCAGATCGCCATCTGCGCGGCGCTTGTCGCGCTGACGCTCTTCGCATCCACGGCGACGCAGCCCCAAGCGCTCGTATCCGGCAAGGCGACCTCGCACACCGCGGATATCCTGCACGGAGAGAGCGTGTCCGTGACATTTACAGCGCCCGAGGACCGCGATATCACCGAGCTTACGTTCACCGCGTCGAACTCCGCCTCGGCACGAAGCCACAGAAGCACCGTGACGGTGACTGTTGAGGACGTCGCAAGCGGCGAAGTCCTTGTCGAAAAGCTGATCGGAACGGCTAACATCGAGAACAACACCCCCTTCAGGCTGAAATTTGACACGGTCCATGTTTCAAAGGGACGTGAATACCGCGTCACCTTCACCGGTAAGGCACTTCGAAGCGGCAGTACCGAGTTTGCCGTCGCATCGGATGAAAACGGACAGCCGGTCGTCGAGATCAGATAACAAAAAAGACAAAAGGAAGCCCCCAAACGGCGGGCACAGCTTCAAATATGAAAAAAATCAAGGAATTGTTCGAAAAAAACTCCGCGCAGATAATTGAGCTCATAAAATATCTGATCGTGGGTGGGGCGACCACTGTCGTTTCCCTTATTGTATACTACGGCTGTCTGTACCTGTTCAGCATAGACTACCGGATCAGCAACGTGATCTCATGGATATTCGCGGTCGCCTTCGCATTCATCACGAACCGCAAATTTGTGTTCAACTCCGCCGGGAACGTGTGGGCTGAGATCGTGTCCTTTCTTCTGGTACGTCTGTTCTCGCTCGGCGCGGAGACCGGATCGATGATCGTCGCGGTCGAGTTCATGCACATAGACGAGGGGATCGCAAAGATCATCGCTCAGGTCATCGTGGTGATCCTCAACTATATTCTCGGAAAGTTTGTGGTATTTCGGAAGAAAAAATAACCCTCTTTGGGTATCGGCACATCGGTAAGTGGGGTGTCCATGACTAAGAAAAAGCTGAACATACTGCGTGCGGTGCTGATCGCCGTTGCCGCGATCTGCATAATGACGGCACTGATCAGCCGGACGGCATGCATACGCAACACGGTTGACTACGAGAAAGTGCAGGACGAGCTCTTCGCGCCGGACATAATCAAGACTGTGCTCTACGATGAAAAGTCGGGGCAGTTGTACGTGTGCTACAATGATGCATCGTATGTGAATGTGTACAGCGAGGATGGCGACTTTCTCTGGGCGGTATCGACTCCGTATCTGCGAAGCACGTACTTCGCGATTGAGGACGGGCGGCTGATCGTGTACAACGCCGAGGCGTTCGTCTACGCTGCGTCGGACGGCACGTTCATCGAACGCACGGACGCCGACGCGATAGGGCTGTGGGATAAGAGCGAGCCGCAGGACACATCCCGGGACAACATCGGAGGCAACTTCAGCTTCGACTCATTCCAGGTGTACCGTATCTCATCGGACGGCGAGACCGCGGTGATCGTCGAACGGCCGTGGTGGTACATGTGTCTCCATCCGGTGTTATGCTGGTGTGTGGGGTTTGTCGCTCTCCTCGTGGCCGTGCCGTCATTCATCTTTGAGAAGAGACAGTTCGGCGCGGGATCATAGATTTTCGCGGAGCAACCAAGGCACAGCGCTCTATAGTGCGGTACATGAAGGTGACGTCCATTGTGCATGTGGTGTTTGCGGTTTTGGATGTGATCTCGGGCTTTTTCGGGGGCTTTCTCGTACCCGCGATATTCCCGCTCGGGGCGCACTACGTTGTGTCGGGCATAGTGATCATGATCAAGCTGGCCGGAACGGACACAACGAACGAAGAGCGCGAGGCCATAGAGGCATGGCGCTTTCTGGCGTTCAGTACCTTCGCCCTGGTCGTGCTCTCCGCCATGCCCGCGGCTATGCTTTTTATGCTTTTGAGGTGAGATTATGAGAAATATGTGAGGGAACATTTTTGACAAAAGTTTCCCCTCGCGCTCCCCTTCAAAAACTTTCAGACATGGGGTAAATAATAAAACGAAATTTGAGGCGCGTTTTTCAATAACCCAAAGCCATATGTTTTCTCAACAGCGCACAAAAATCCCGTACTGCATTGCAATACGGGACATTTTTTATATTCTTTACAGAACCTTGACCTTACAGAGCCTTTACAAGCTCGTAGGTATCCTTTGCGATCATGAGCTCCTCATTGGTGGGGATCACGAGCATGCGGACCTTTGCGTCGGGCGCGGAAATGTCGTATTCGACATCGGTACGCTTTGCCTTTGCATTAAGCTCCTCGTCGATCTTGACACCGAGGAATGCAAGCTTCTCAGCAACGCGGGTACGGTAATGCGGGTTGTTCTCGCCGATACCGCCTGCAAAAACGATAGCATCGGTGCCGCCCATTGCCGCGGTGTAGCCGCCGATGAGCTTAACGAGCTGGTGGCAGAGCATGGACTCGACGAGCTGATAGCGC
>CAYVUJ010000170.1:0-3944 GCA_964454825.1 uncultured Lachnospiraceae bacterium
GCTCGCGTTCGACCTCGATGATCTCGGCGCGGTCACGTGCGGTTACGCGCTTGTTTGCGAAGCGGTGCTGCTCGTCGAGAGGCTCGTTTGCCTGTGCAATAATATACTGGTCCTCGACGTCGGCGGTCATGTAGACCACTTCGTCGGTGACCACACCGGTCTCCTTGTCTACGCGGCGGTACGGAGCCTGGATGAATCCGTATTTCGATATCTTCGCGTATGAGGAGAGGTAGGAAATAAGTCCGATGTTAGGACCTTCGGGGGTCTCGATGGGGCACAGGCGGCCGTAGTGGGTGTAGTGAACGTCGCGGACCTCGAAGGATGCGCGGTCACGGGAGAGACCTCCGGGACCGAGTGCCGAGAGACGGCGCTTGTGCGTCAGCTCTGCGAGCGGGTTGTTCTGATCCATGAACTGCGACAGCGGAGACGAGCCGAAGAACTCGCGGATCGCTGTTACCACAGGACGGATGTTAATGAGAGTCTGCGGAGTGAGGCTTTCGCTTTCCTGCACGGTCATGCGCTCACGGATGATCTTGTCCATGCGGGAAAGACCGATGCGCAGCTGATTCTGGAGAAGCTCGCCCACGCAGCGCAGACGGCGGTTTCCGAGGTGGTCGATGTCATCCACCGTGCCGATGCCGTGGGACAGGCAGAGCAGGTAGTTGATCGAAGCGAAGATGTCCTCGCGGGTGATGTGCTTCGGGCAGAGCTGTGCGTGGCGGCGGCGTGCGAGCTCGAGAAGCTCCTTTTTGTCGCCGGCGGCTTCCTCCATGAGCTCGAGAAGCGCGGCGGCGTTGACTTTTTCCTCGATGCCGACCTCGGTCAGATCATAGCCGAGGATGTGCTCCGGGAACACCGCGCCGTTTGAGAATATCTTCGTCTCCGTGCCGTCCTCAAGACGCACGTAAATCTCATTGACGCACGCGCGCTCGAGTGCAGCTGCGCCTTCATCGGTTATATGCGTGCCCTCGTCGAACACGACCTCGCCGGTGATCGGGCTTACTGCCGGGCGGGAGAGGGTGTGTCCTGCGGCGCGTGCGCCGATCGAGAGCTTTTTGTCGTATTTATAGCGGCCCACAGGCGCAAGATCATAGCGCTTGGGGTCGAAGAAGAGGTTGTTTATCAGTATCTCGGCGCTCTCCACGATGGCGGGCTCGCCGGGACGCAGCTTCTTGTAGATCTCCTTCAGAGCCTCCTCGCGCACGGTGGTGTGCTCCTCGACCGCAAGGGCGATCGTCTCGTCCTTCTCGAGGGTTGCGGCGAGCTTCGGCTCATCGCCGAACATCTCCATAAGCTGCGAGTCGTCCTCAATTCCGAGGGCGTGGATCAGAATGGTGATCGGTATCTTTCTGTTTTTGTCGATACGCACATAGAAAACGTCGTTTGCATCGGTCTCGTACTCGAGCCATGCGCCGCGGTACGGGATGACCGTTGCGGAGAAATTGCGCTTACCGGTCTTGTCGATGTCGGAGCCGTAGTATATTCCGGGGGAACGAACGATCTGCGACACGATGACACGCTCTGCGCCGTTGATGACGAACGTGCCCTTTTCGGTCATGATCGGGAAGTCACCCATGAATATCTCGGACTGCTTGACTTCGCCGGTCAGCTTGTTCGAGAGACGTACGTCAACGCGAAGAGGCGCGGCGTAGTTTGCGTCACGCTCCTTGCATTCCTCCACGGGATACTTGACCTTGTCGGTGTCTACTGAAAAGCCGACGAAATCAATGTAAAGGTTGCCGGAATAATCGACGATCGGGGAGACATCCTCCAAAACCTCGGAGATTCCCTTTTCCATAAACCAGTTGTACGATTCCTTCTGGATCTCGAGCAGATCGGGCATCGGAATAGGCTCGTCGATCTTCGAGAAGCTCATACGCACCTTTTTTCCGACTTTCTGGGGCTTGACCATTTGGTTTTCAGCCATTTGTAAATCAACTCCGTTCTTTATGTCCTTACGCATCACTGACGAGCTCCTTTATATATAATGAAAAAAGAGACTGCGTCAAGGCGATCCTTACGCAGTCTACTATTTTATCAGATATTTGTCACAATGTCAATGAAATCCGGAATTTTCATTCCGAATAAGCCATTATTTACCACGCGGTCGCCGAAAGTTTACGATAAAGTTAAATGAAAACATTCTGTAAATTATGCACCTTCGGCCTCTTTCAGACCGAAGAGCTCGGATACCGTGACAAATTCATAGCCCCGGGATATGAGCTGAGGGATCAGCTGTTTGAGAGCCTCGAGGGTGTGAGATTCTCCCGAAACGTAATCGTGGAAGAGTATCACATCTCCGTTTTTGACATTCTTGTTTACGGTTCGGACGATCGTGTCTGTATCAGTGTGAGCCCAGTCGCGTGTGTCGACCGACCAGAGTATCAGATCGTAATTGAGATTTTTTGCAAGACGCATCACATTTTCGCCCACATTCCCTCCGGGCGGGCGGAGCAGATGCGTCCTGTACTCATTTTCCGCATATACGGCCTTTTCCGCCGCCAGAACCTCGTCATATACCTCCTGATAGGAGAGTGCGGAAAGGTCCGGATGGGTTTGGGTGTGGTTCCCGACCTCGTGACCGTCCGCAAGCTCGCGCTCTACAAGCTCCGGATTTGTCTGGGCATTCATGCCGATGGTAAAGAAGGTTGCCTTTATGCCGTACTCGGCGAGCAGATCGAGGATCGGAGGTGTCAGCTTCGGGTGAGGGCCGTCGTCGAAGGTCAGTGCCACTGTGCCCGTGGATTCGCGGTTAGCGTGCAGTACGGCTGGCTTTTCATACTCGCCGTTTTTGACGACGGTCGAGGCCGCGTCCGCGATCTCGCCATCGCCGTCGGCCTTGTTCACGTCGGATTCAGCGTCGGACAGCGCCGATACCGTCACCGGAGTTGACATGACCGCCGGCGCCGACGCCGGAAGCGCCGACGACATGGCGGACGCCGACGTGCCGACGGCAAGCGCGGTGGCAGTTAGGATCAGCCAGCGCCGCATGTGGCGCATTCGCGGTAAACGTATGCCGCTCATTGTGTCAGCTCTCCGAGTGAGCCGAAGCGCCACCCGTCGGCACGCAGATCGTCTATCAGATCACCGAGAATGGCGGCGTTTGTCGCCGAGGTCGGATGAAGCAGAAGGATCTCGCCCGGGTGAACGCCGATCTTGATTTTTTCGAGGGCACTTTTCGGTGAGGGCTGGTTCTCGTTGTCCCAGTCGGCGTAGGCGAAGGACCACATCACCGCCGTGTATCCGAGATCATGGCAGATTTCGGCGCTTTTTTCATCGATCTCTCCGGCGGGTGGACGGTAGAATTTTGACATCTCAAAGCCGAGCGAGTCCCGGCACAGTGTCTCAAGGTCGCCAAGCTCACGCTCGATCTCCTCTGCCGACAGCGTGCTCATGTTCTTGTGATGAGCGGTGTGGTTGCAGACAAGATGTCCCTCGTCGTGCATGCGCTTGACGAGATCGCCGTTTGCCTCGATGAGGTGGGAGAGCACAAAGAAGGCTCCGCATGCCTGCTTTTCCTTCAGTGTGTCGAGGATTTTTTCGACATTGCCGTTTTCATATCCCGCATCGAAGGTGAGGTATATCACCTTTTCTCCGCTTTTGGCCGCATTTTCGTTCAGATAATATCCGCCGACGTCACGAAGGAAGCAGAATTCGCCCGGCATATCGGGGACCTTGCCTCCGGTGGTGTGGCGGCAGTACCATGACGCCGCGCTGGCCGGGAATATCAGCGCGGATGTGATCATCAGGCTAAGTGACAGCGCTGCGATCAGTGTGTTTTTCAAAATCTTCATAAAAAACAAAACTCCTTTCACAAAGACTTCCGTCATAGCTTTTGCCACACATTGATCTGTATACGATGAAACTTGCGGAAGGAATGGAAAAAGCGTTTTCTCGAGATATTTTTGGAAATTAAGGTGTGATTTTCATTTTTAACGCCGTTT
>CAYVUJ010000171.1:0-3927 GCA_964454825.1 uncultured Lachnospiraceae bacterium
TTCAAGCTGTTCGACCTCAATGTCGATGTTTTCAAACTCGGCGGGGTTGTTGTAATTCGTAACCTCAATACCGCTGTTTTCGATCATCTCATAGATCTTCTCGATCTGGTCGATGTCGTAATCAGTGAATTCGAGCGCCTCCATGATATCGTTGCTCGTAAGCGAGCCGCGAACCTTTCCCTTTTCGATGAGCTCCTTTATGTCCGAGTCCAGCTTTTTGGAAAGTTTCAGTCCGGAGGCGTCAACAGCATCCCCGTCTTCACTCACCTCTGCGTCATCATCAAAGAACTCATCGCTCGCGCCCTCAGCCTCATCTGCCTGATCGAAAACCACAGAATCCCTCGCACTTTCTTCCTTCTTTGGTGCCTTTGTGCTCTTCTTTTTACATTCGGATTTCTTGGAAGCTGCTGCCTTTTCCCCGGTCGAATCGACAGAAGCGGCATTCTCCTCAACATTTTCCGCATTTACCTTTTTTGTTGCCATTTTCAAAACTCCTTTGTGGTTTTCATTGTTCCTTTTTACCTTTTAGTATATCAAGTATGGAATCTACTCCGACCTCATTCGACGAAAGCTCCGTGCGTTTTCGCTCTGTGCGAAGCTCTCTGACATTCTTCTGAAAGGTATCAGGAGAATTGTCGTCCAGAAGCGACCTTTTGGTCATGAGTCCATACGCTCTGGTGATCTCCTCATCGCCGAACTCTTCGTGTAAAAAAGCAATGTCAAATGCGTTTTCGGCTGCCTTTGACGCACAAAACCCGAAGATCCGCCTGCAAAATTCCGATTTAAAATCCTCCGGCGAGAGCTTTTCGCCGTCAACCGGTTGCGAGAAATACTCGGGACGAAAGAGCACCATTCCGAGCACGCTCTCCTCCTTCTTTGCCAGCTTCGGGAATTTAGCGTAATCCCGGTTGACTCGATCTCCGAAGCCGCGCTTCTCGGTTACGAAGGTCTCGCGCTTTTTCTTTGTATCATTCCTGTGCTTGCGCGCGATCGCCTTTAATACATCAGACGAGACATTCTCCTCCGAAACACCAAAGGTCTTGGCCGTCTGCGATATGTATATCTCCCGCTCGACCTTCGAGTAGATACCCGAGATGAACTCGCAGACCTCCGAGATCGCCTTGATCTTCTCCTCGGGATTGGTCATATCGCGATTCTGCACGGCCTTTCGAAGCCGAAATTCGAATCTCGAATGGCTGTCCTCTACGAGCTTTTTAAATTTCTCGGCGCCGTATCTGGTGATAAACTCGTCCGGGTCCTTAGCGCCGTTTATCACCAAAACACTCGACTCCAGGTCGACCTCCGAAAGCACGCGCATCGCGCGCTCGGTCGCCTCCTGACCGGGCCCGTCGCTGTCGTATGCAAGAATGACCTTCTTCGTATAGCGCTTCAGTATCCTTGCGTGCTCCGAAG
This sequence comes from uncultured Lachnospiraceae bacterium, assembly GCA_964454825.1. GTDB lineage: Bacteria > Bacillota > Clostridia > Oscillospirales > CAG-272 > UMGS1312. The sequence continues at coordinate 1,414 of CAYVUJ010000171.1, forward strand.
TGATCGCGGTACCGAGAGTTGCCACGGCATTCTCAACCCCGGCCGCGTGCATCGCGATCACGTCCATATAGCCTTCGCATATGATCAGCTTATCTGCACAGTGGTGACGCGCAAAATTCAGCGCAAACAGGTTCTTGCTTTTCTTGAACGCGGGCGTGTCAGATGTGTTCAGATACTTCTGCGGCGATTTCTCCGAATCAAGGATCCGCCCGCCGAAGGCAATCACGTTCCCTGAGTTATCAATGATCGGAAAGATCAGCCGATCCCTGAAAATATCGTAATATTTCGACGTTTTCTCGGATTTCTTGCAAAGAAACGCATCCTGCATTTCCTCATCGGTGATTCCTTTTTTCCGAAGATGATCATGAAGCGCGTTAAAGGAATCCGGCGCATAGCCGAGACCGAAGTGCTTCACGATCGGCGCGGGGATCTGCCGTTTCTCGACATATTCCCTTCCGCGAACACCGGCCGACGGATCAAACAGTGCCGCGCGAAAAAACTTTGCCGCCTCGAGATTGATCTCGAATACGCGCTGGCGTCCCGTCCCCCTCGGTGCGGTGCTGCTGTTTTCGGGAAGCGCTATCCCCGAGCGCTTGGCGAGAGCTCTGACCGCATCAACATAATCGAGATTCTCGCTTTTCATCACGAAGGATATGACATCCCCGGCCGCGCCACATCCGAAGCAGTAGTACGATCTCGTCTGCGGGTACACGACAAACGACGGTGTACGCTCGCTGTGAAAGGGACAAAGTCCCTTCAGCGTATTTCCTGTCTTTTTCAGTGTCACGAATGAGGAAATAACCTCCTCAATGGGATTGCGAAACTTTATATCCTCGATGATACTTGAAAAATTCACTCTGCTGTCTGCCATAACAAATCAATAATTTCCGACAGGCCCGGCCCACACGGACGGGATAAACAGCTTCTTATATGTATCGATCGCGTATCTGTCCGTCATGCCGGATATGTAGTCACACACGCATCTTTTTACGCCTTCGTTTTCGACATTTTGAAAAAATGTCTCCGGCATCTTCTCCGGGTATCTCTCAAAATATTCAAAGAGACTTCTCAGAAGATTTCTCGCCTTCTCATCCTCCGATTTTGCAATCGGGTTGTTATACACATTTTTGAAAAGAAAATCACGAAGCTCAGCCGTCGCCTGACCGATCTCCTCGGTCATTTTTATAACATCAGAGTCCCGGCTCGCCGTTATGAGTGACGAGACCATCGTGTTGATGCGCTCGGAATGTCCGTTGCCGAGAGTAGTTACGATTTCCTTCGGAATATCGTCAAGAGAGAGTATCTTCGCGCGGCAGGCGTCGTCAATATCGTGATTTATGTACGCGATACGATCGGCGAACTTAACGATGACTCCTTCCAGGGTCGACGCCATGTTATTGCCGGTGTGATTGACAATGCCGTCGCGCACCTCCCACGTCAAATTGAGCCCTTTTCCGTCATTTTCCAATTTTTCAACAACACGAAGGCTCTGGTGATAGTGGGTAAAATCCGGAGAATAGAGCTCCTGCATCGTCTGCTCTCCCGCATGACCGAACGGGGTATGACCAAGGTCATGTCCGAGCGCCGCTGCCTCACACAAATCGTCGTTGAGAAGCAGCGCGCGGGAGATTATCCTCGCGATCTGGGTCACCTCAAGAGTGTGAGTCATTCTCGTGCGGTAATGCTCATCGACCGGAAACAGAAAGACCTGCGTTTTGTGCATCAGGCGGCGAAATGACTTTGAATGAAGAATCCTGTCACGGTCACGCTGAAATTCCGTTCTGTTGGGACAGGGTGTATAAGGGTGATCGCGCCCTTTTGTATTGGCGGTCAGAAACGCTCGCTTTGAAAGCGTGGATTTCTCCCGTTCGCAAAACATTTCACTGACGGTCATTTGTTTCCCCCAAGAAAATATTCGAAAATCGCATATAATATACGCAGAAAATTTCTTTTTTTCTTTCCGTGACATTGCCAAATGCGAAATAAAACATAAAAAACAAGAAGCCGGCTGGAATCAGCCGGCTCCAAGCCTTATTTCGCTAAACCACGACGCTTATTAAACTTATCAACACGACCGCCGCTGTCAACCAGCTTCTGCTTGCCCGTAAAGAATGGATGGCACTTTGAACAAATTTCAACGCGCAGCTCGCCATTCGCATCGGGTCTGGTCGAACGTGTGGTAAAAGTCTCGCCGCAAGCGCAACGTACAGTTACTTCTGTGTAATCAGGATGGATTCCCTGCTTCATCTGTCCTCACCTCGTTTACCGAATGATGTTTAATATCTTTTAGAATTATATCATAACCCGCGCCGAATTGCAATACTTTTTGCCAAAAAACTTATAAAAAACGGTAATATCCGGCATCGGTAAGCAGTAATATTAAAATACAGACACTTGTCCCTCGAAAAACTAAGTAATGTCCCTCTGTGAAAGTGAAAGGAGAAGTACGTTGAAAACAAAGGTATTGCTAATTCTGATCCTATCGTCAGCTATTCTCTTATCCTCGTGCACAAA
>CAYVUJ010000172.1:0-3917 GCA_964454825.1 uncultured Lachnospiraceae bacterium
ATTTTCATTGCTAATCTCCGGTGCTTCTGATCGGAAAACTCCGATGTTCCTCTCTCAGTCTAATCATAGCATACCACGCGAAAAAAAGCAAGCTGCATTTCGGCGGATTGATTCACTCTCCGCGAATAAAAAAGGAAGCGGCCAATCCGGTCACTTCCTTTTTTACTTTCGGTCCGAAATTACTTAATGGTAACTTCTGCGCCTGCCTCGGTGAGCTTAGCCTTGATGGACTCAGCCTCATCCTTGGACACGCCTTCCTTGAGGATCTTCGGAGCGCCCTCAACGAGGTCCTTTGCTTCCTTCAGGCCGAGGCCGGTGAGCTCACGGACAGCCTTGATGACGTCGAGCTTCTTCGCACCGAAGTTGGTGAGCTCAACATCGAACTCGGTCTTCTCCTCTGCTGCTGCGCCTGCTGCTGCGCCGCCTGCGACTGCAACTGCAACGGGAGCTGCGGATACGCCGAACTCCTCTTCGATCGCCTTTACGAGATCGTTCAGTTCAAGAATAGTAAGAGCCTTGATTTCATCAAGAATCTGGGTGGTCTTTTCGGATGCCATTTGATTTTCCTCCAATATAATTATTTTTCACGCCGATTGACCGCGGCGACTCGGTCGGAGATGATCTCCGTCAATTCTTACTCAGCAGCGCTTTCCTCTGCGCTTGCCTCGGCCGGAGCTTCGCCGCTCTTGTCGATCACTGCCTGGAGACCGATTGCGAGGCTCTGGATAGGACCGGTGAGAGAGCCGAGCATACGCGCGAGGAGAACTTCCTTCGCGGGAATGGTGGCGAGCTCGTCAACGGTAGCGGTATCTACGACCTGACCGTCAAGAAATCCTGCAACAAGCTCGAAGGATTCGATCTTATCGGCATATTCCTTGAGGATCTTTGCGGGAGCAACCTGATCACCCTCGGTGATTGCGATTGCGTTCATTCCCTCGAGGTGCTGCTTCATCTCATCGAAGCCGACCTTCTCGCATGCACGGCCGATGATGCTGTTCTTCATGACAGCATACTCAACACCTGCGGCACGCATTGCGGCGCGGAGCTTGGTGTCGTCCTCGACAGTGATGCCCTGGTAACGAACAAGCACGCCTGCGCTTGCCTTGCCGAGCTTCTCAGCAAGAGCCTCGACAGCCGCGATCTTTTTCTCAAGTACGCTTTGACTGGGCATTCTTTTTTCCTCCTTGTTAAATTTTCCGATATCCGAGGTACAAAAAGAACTCCCCTTCGCGAAAACGAAAGAGAGCAAAAAAAACGTATTTGTCCCTCCTCGGCAGGGAAGCTTTCGCTTTTACTGAAACCTGCTGTCTTCGGATAAGCGAGAGTATTATACAACATTTTCCGGCGTTTGTCAAGCCTTTTTGAATAAAAAAATCCCCGCTGCGGTATGCACCTTGAAAATCGGATACATACCACAGCGCGGGGATATCAGAAAGCTTTATTTGCAGGAAACCTTCTTGACAACGATTGCAGAGCCGAGCGCGGTGATCATCACTGCGAGCACGACTACAGCCATATCGCCGGTCTGAGCGCCGCCGTTGCCGGAAGCACCATTGTTGAGGTCTGCAGAGGGGACAGTAACGATCTCGGTTACGACCTGGGTTACAGCGTTACCGCTTGCGTCGGTTACAGCGTTACCGTTTTCATCGGTGACTTGCTCGACCTTGGTTTCAACCTTGGTCACAGGAGGCGCGACGGTGGTATCGGGATTCGGAGCTGCAGTGCTGTCGTCAGGACCCGGATTCGGCTTCGGATCATTGAGCGGGAGCTCCGCGAGATCGCCTACAGTGAAGTCGTTCCAATACACCTGCAGACCGTCATTCCAGAGAACAACAGGGCAAGGCTTGGAGCCGATGGTGGGATCCTCGTAAGAACCGATGCACTGTCCATCCACGAACGCGCTGATCTTGCCGGCATCAACTCTCATACCGAGTACGACGGGCACCATATCGCTCGCGTTTTCGCCGCGCTGCTTCGGGTCAGTCCACTTGACAACGATCTGCTCCTCATCGCCGGAAAGGTTTTCGGCCTCGTGTCTGAAAACGACAGAGCTGTCGCCCGGGAAATACTTCACTGTGAAGGTTTCGGACTTCTCGCCCTCCTCCACCTCGGGGTAAGTATTTTTCCACCACAGACCTGCACCTGCGGTGTCACTATCTATGATCGTAGTATAAACGGTTACCCAGAATGTACCGGTGGTGATAGTACCGTTACCGTTACCGTATCCGACATTGTCATCAGTTCCGGTGAAGTGACCCTGATGTACGCGTGCCTCGGGAGGACTTACAAGCATACTGTCACCGTCTATATCGTCGATTATGCTCAACTGTTGATAGGTGTTCTCGCTGCTTCCAAGCCAGAAGCCGCCCTCGACCCAGGCATCAAATTTGTCAACGAGCCTGACTTGTGCGCTGGTACTGACGCACGCAAGGGAAGCAAGCATAGCGACAGCCAACATGACTGTGAGTATTTTTTTCATATTCTACTCCTTAAAAAATTTGAAAAAGTATTAGGCGAATACCTCTATCGGTATTATAGCATATATCGCGCTCAAAGGCAAGATGAATTTTAAATTTATTTTAGAAAAATTTACAAGAAAACCCAACCGTTTTACCAGTCGGGTTTTTGATCACTAAATTACTTTTCGTTGACCTTCTTGACAACGATTGCAGAGCCGAGCGCGATCACCATCACTGCGAGCACGACTACAGCCATATCGCCGGTCTGAGCGCCGCCGTTGCCGGAAGGACCGTTGTTGAGATCTGCGGAGGGAACGGTCACGACCTCGGTTACGATCTGGGTGACAGCATTGCCTTTATCGTCGGTGACAGCGTTACCCTTATCGTCTGTGACGACAACCTCACTTTCCTTGACCTGGGTCACAGGAGGCGTGACGGTGGTATCGGGATTCGGGGCGGCGGTGCTGTCAGGATTCGGATTCGGATTATCTTTGAGCGGAAGCTCCGCGAGATCGCCGTAGCAGTAGTTGTCCCAATAAGCGTGCAGTCCACTGTTCACGAGAACCACCGGAGAGTATTCTATACCAAGGGTCGAGTCCTCGTACGTTACGATACACTTTCCGTCAACAAATGCACTGATCTTGCCGGCTTCAACGCGCATACCGAGAGTGATCGGAACCATAGTGTCCATATTCTCGCCGCGCGCACGCGGATCGTCATAGACGAAGATTGTTTTCTCCTCGTCGCTCGTTGCCTCCGGGAAACTGCGCGTGAAAACGATCTTGCTTGTTGCGGGGTAGTACTTGAGCTCATAGACGTCACCATCTGTGGCACCATCGTTTCTCCAGGGCCAGGTGTTCTTCCACCACAGACCCGCGCCGGCCTCCTCTTTATCCACGAGCTGAGTATAGAGATCGACCCAAAACGAACCGGTGTTGAATGTACTGCGTGATGCCTTGTAGCCGCCGTTTTCTTCGTCATCCTCGTAGTATCCCTGGTGTACAGGAGCATCATCCCAGCCCTCGAGCACCCAGTTGCCGTCATCGAGCATAATCGGCTTGTTTCTGCCGACCGGGGCCTCCATGCTGCCCCACCAATACGGGTCCCACGTCTCAAACGTATCTCTGAAAATAACCCTTGCGCTGGCACTGACACACGCTATAGATGCGAGCATCGCAACGGCCAATACCATAGTAAGTACTTTTTTCATAACCTTCTCCATAATATATTTGTATTTTGGCAAACGCCTCTCGCTACACTATATCTCATTTTTGAACAAAAGTCAATGATATTGCAAAGAAAATTTATGAGATATTTGCAAAAAAGACCCGGCCGTTTGAGTGGCGGGTCCTTTGATTCTTTTGTCAGCAATAATGTACGAATGTCCGTGAGTATTGATTATTTGCCGCCGAGCATTATCTTCATGATTAGGATGATGTCTTTTTCGTTGATTCTTTC
>CAYVUJ010000173.1:0-3914 GCA_964454825.1 uncultured Lachnospiraceae bacterium
GACCTGTGCCATGCCGGAATCTATCCTGAGCGGTGGGAATTTCTCCTCACGTATGATGCTTGAAACAGGGATATCCTCCTGCTCCTTCATGCTGAACGCCCCGCGATCGACCATGGACCAAAGAAAATCGCCCTCAGAGACGGTCCCCACATATTCACCGAGGGAGTTGAGCACCGGAAGCGCCGAATAGCCGTGATGCCGCATCTTTTCTGCCGCCTGACGCAAGGTCTGATCCCGATCTATGTACGAAGTCAGACTTTTCGGCACTATGAGCTTCATTACATTCATACGGTCGTATCCTTTCGTTATGTTCACTGTCTACATCATACTATATTTTTTTGAAGCTCAGAATACAAATCTATGAATTCTCTTATCCGTACTGTTAATTTTTCCTTCCGGCGCGGCTTTGCGCTCCGTGCGGCCGCATCTACCCGATCGCGCCTGTATGGCCTCACCTGCACGGCCGCGATTGCTCGCCCACGCCCACACGGCCACATCACCAGACTGCGCTTGGACGGCCACGACTGTGCGCGGCGGCGCATCAGTATCCGAAACGAGCGTCAACGCTTGGGATACTGCGTGTTCTCGAACGCATTTTCGTCAAGGATGAACGCGTAGGCGTTGATCGCGTCGAACACCGGCGCCCACTTATCGGGGCCATGCGCTGTGACGAAGATGTACTCGGGCGTCTTCTGATAGACGCTTTCCTCTGTTTCCGTCTCCTTGTCGTAGCGCACAGCATAGGATGCGAGGCAGTTCTTTGCCTCCGTTGTATAGCCGGTCTTGCCGCCGACTATGAACATCCCGGACGCCTCGTCGCCGTACATACGCTCAAACATCGTGGAGCGCAAATCGATACCCTCCGGGTGCTCCGGGGTACTATGCGTGGTATATTCGTATGTTGAAAGGATCTGACGCATGAAGTCGTCCCGAAGGGCGTATTCGAGTATCATCGCCATCTCGCGACAGGTGGTATACTGCTTTGAGTCGTGGAGTCCGCTCGGATTGGCGAAGTGCGTATTCTTCAAGCCGAGCTCGGCGGCCTTCGCGTTCATGAGCGCTGCAAACGCCTCCTCGCTCCCGGCGACATGAACGGCAAGAGCCACAGCGCAGTCCCCGCCCGACGGCAGGATCAGCCCGTACATCAGATCGTCAATACGCACCTTCTCTCCGGGAAGAAATCCCGCCACGGTCGCATTCGCGAGGTAGAGCGCCTCGACGATTTCAGTCGTCATCTCAAAGGTATCCTCGAGCGACGCGGAATTCTCGTACGCCACGATCAGCGTCATTATTTTCGTCATCGACGCGGGATATATCCGCGCATCTCCATCCTTTGTCATGAGCACCTCATTTGACGCAAGGTCGATCATGATCGCGTTCTGAGAGCTTATCGCACTCCCGAGAATGCGCGTTTTGTCTGTTGTCTGTGCATACTGCATGAGGGCGCTTTCCGGCGGCTCTGTGTCCGGCACCGTCTGGGTGTCGGTGACGGCGTTATTCGCGGCATCCTGTGTACCAATTCCGTTCTCAGCGCCGTCATGGTTGGAGCGCACGACGACCACGATCACCGCCGTGATAATAGCGAGCACGGCGAGCGCCGCCAGCGCGGTCAGTGCAAGCTCGATGCGCGCCCGGCGTATTTCCCGTGCGCGGCGCTCGCGTGCAAGGAGTGCGCGGCGCTGCATTTCTCCCTGCGTCATCCTCCGTCCCGGGGGAGGCGTCGTCCTGTTTGGAGGTGTATTTTTGTTCATCACTTTATAGCATGTCCCGCTTGAGGATTCCCTTCAATTTATCATGTCAATACATTTTACCACAAAATTCGCCTAAAAGCAAGTAAAACAGCAATATCCGCTTCACACCGGGTACTCCGGGATGTTTTTGGGGAACGAAACGGCACTGATATCAGAAAATTCCGCCATTCCATTGACAAAACATTTCAAAATATGGTATCATATCTCAAGGAAGTACCGCACAGTTCTGACGGTACGATTGCGCCGTCAGATTTTTCGTCAGAGTGTACAAGTTCCCGTCGGTAACAGTTGACCTATTGCCAAGGAGATTTGGGCGCTTTGACGGAAAATATGCAAGCAAGTGTGCCGTCAAGGCGTCAGCCGTGAACTCGGCGGTACTGACTCAAGTCCAAATTTACCCTTCAGGGAGATAAACCAATGAAGCTTGATAACAACCACCCCACCGCGGGCGCTACGGAGCGCACTCCGTCAAGACCGCAGTATTTTTCATGGATCAACTCCACAAACGAAGGCTCCACCGAGGCGCAGACCTTGGCGAACCTGGAGTTTTTCGCATATCTTCGCCGCAAGTACAACATGCATCTCGAGATATACGCATGGGATGCGGGAAACCTCGACGGCTCGCTGCAGACCTACGAGACCTTTGACTCGCCCAAGCTGAAAAAGCAATACCCGAACGGATACCGTACTCTTGCGGACGCCGCCGAAAAGTTCGGCTGCCGTCTCGGCGTGTGGTGCGGCCCCGACGGCTTCGGCGACACACCGGAGTCTCAGGCGGCGCGCCACGAGTTGATGGTATCGCTCTGCCGCGACTTCCATTTCGCGCAGTTTAAGATCGACGGCGTGTGCGGTCAGCTCTCCGAGGAGCACCGCGATCTGTTCATCAAGATGATGACAGAGTGCCGCGAGTATTCCCCCGACCTGATCCTGCTCAACCACCGTCTGTGGCTCGGCGAGGAGGGCATGAAGCACGCCACCACCTTCCTGTGGAACGGCGGCGAGACCTATGTAGACGTGTTCATCTACAACAAAATGACCGCGCCGCACCATCGCGCATACTATACCGACCGCGGCAACACCCCGAGCCTTGTCCGTCTGTGCGAGGACCACGGCGTGTGCATCTCCTCCTGCATCGACTATTTCGAAGATGATCTTATTTTCCAGGCGTTCGGACGAAGCCTTATCCTCGCGCCGGAGATCTACGGTAACCCGTGGCTCATGCGTGACGACGAGCTTGCGCACCTCGCACGAATCTACAACCTCCACCGCCGCTACCGCGACATCCTCGTGACCGGCATGCTCCTGCCCGGCGGCGGACACTATCCCCCGGCAAGCGTGGCACGCGGAAGCGCCACCAAGCGCTTTATCACCGCCGCGTGCCAGGAATGGGAGCCTATCAACATCTGCATGACTCTCGACATGGAGATCGGACTTGCCCCCTGCGACAAGGTCAGCGTCATCGTTCACCATCCCTACGAAAAATTCGTGGGCGAATTTGACTATGGCGAGGTCGTCGAGGTCGAGATCGAGCCCTTCCGTGCCTGCCTGATCGAGGTCTGCGACAGCCGCGAGGCAGACGTGATGCTCGAGGGCTGTGAGTATGAGGTCCTCCACGAGGATGAGAACGGGAAGATCGACGAGATCAAGATCGTATCCTCCACCGGCGCTGTGCGTTACACCGACGGCCGCGCGTTCGACGAGGTTCCCGCCTTTGACAACACTCTGCGCGCTCCGATCGACCTCGGCTCTCTCGCCGGCGATGTTTTCTGCGATGTTCCCGAGGATGCCGAAAAGCAGCTCGAGACGGCGATCTTCGTACAGGATCAGGATTCGCTCGAGGCACGTTCCCTCAAGCGAAGCGGCGAGACGGCGATCCCCGAGGTCCAGGCGGCCCGTGACGCGTTCTTCGGCCAGCGTACATACGCGCTTCGCGGACCTGAGAGCCGCTTCGCCTTCGACGGTAAGGTGGACACCTTCTTCGACGGTATTTCACGCGTATTCTTTGATGGGCTCATTCGTATCGACGGCGGCTGTCTGCGCGTAGATTTCGGCGACGTGTTCGAGGCGGACGAGGTGCGCATCGAATTCTTCGATCTGTGCGAGGACCTTGTACACGAGTATCCGAAGAACAGCGGATTCTTCTGTGTACCTAAGCAGACTGTC
>CAYVUJ010000174.1:0-3911 GCA_964454825.1 uncultured Lachnospiraceae bacterium
TCACAGTGCTCGCCCCGGACGCGCAGGCGTGCGGGAACATTCTCCCGGTATCAAGGAATGAGGCCCCCGTCGGCATAGAGAGAGACGAGGCAAAGGTCGAAATGCTCCGGGATACCTTCAAGGGGCGTTTTGACTTTGTGTATCCGTATGAGCACCTGCGCAAAATCCCATCGAAGCTCGTCGTATCGCGGCTCTACCCCGAGATTCTCGACGAGGAGCCGGGCGATCGTCTTATCGAGGAGGTGATCCTTGGCGAGAGCGCACCGCCACCGCGATTCATGTCCGCCACGTCCGAAGCGGGCGGTGCGAAAATCGGTACGGCAACGCATGTTTTCATGCAGTTCTGCGATTTTGCCGCCCTCGCCGGAAGGCGCGCGGCCGATAACATGTGCGAGGACCCGTGCTGCGGTGATATCAACTCAGGAGGCTCTGTCAACGGCACCTTCGCCGTCGGTTCCGCGGAGGCTGTCCGCAGAAGGATCGACTCCGAGCTCGAACGCCTTGTGGATCAGAAATTCATTGACAAAGACAGCGCCGCTCTTGTCAATCGGGAGCAGATCGCCGCATTTGTCGGCTCCGGGCTTTTTGCAAGGATTCTCTCGGCGCGCCGGGTGTGGAGGGAGTTTCGCTTCAACGCCGCAAGGAGCGCGGCGGACTTCACGGGCGATCCGGCACTCGCCGAAAAGCTGCGGAGCACACACACCGATGTGATCGTTCAAGGCGTCGTTGATCTCCTGTTTGAGGACGCAGACGGGCGGTATGTTCTGGCAGACTACAAGACCGACGCCCTCAGCGCCGCTGAGCGCCGCGACCCTTCTCTCGTCAAGGCCGCGCTTCGCAAACGGCATCGCAATCAGCTCTCCTACTACCGCGATATCCTGGGCGATATGCTCGGAAGAAGGATCGACGAAACGCTGATATATTCACTCACACTCGCCGACACCGTGGAGATTGATTGATTTTAGACACATGTCGTCGGCCGGGTGATATTCTACTCACGTCTAAATCTCAGTTGCCCTGTCATACAACGCAACCGAACAAATAACACAAGCTCCCCGAGCGGGGAAAGAAAGGATATATTTATGGAAATTTGTGTACTCGAAAGAAACTCATGCTGCGGAGACGATCTCTCGCTCGACATGATGAAAGCATTCGGCGATCTGCGGGAATTCGCAGGTATCCCCGACGATATCCCGGCGGCTGTCGGTGAGGCTGAGATCGTCCTGTGCAACAAAACGCCGTTCACACGTGAGGTGCTCTGCGCATGTCCGAAGCTTCGCTACATCGGTCTGATGGCGACCGGCTATAACACCGTCGATATCGACACATGCCGCGAGCGCGGCATTGTGGTCGCCAATGTCCCGGGCTACTCGACGACGAGCGTCGCGCAGTTCACATTCGCCTTCATCCTCCAGTTTTCCACAAGCCTGTGCACCTACGTGGATGCCGTCCGGGACGGCATGTGGGTGCGTTCGCCCTCATTTACGACGTATCCCTTTGCGCTCTCGGAGCTTGACGGCAAAACGCTCGCGATATTCGGTCTGGGCGCGATCGGCCGGCGCGTGGCCTCGATCGGCGAGGCGTTCGGCATGAAGGTGATATATCACTCGCGCACAAAAAAGGACGTGCCGTGGGAGTATGTCGGCAAGGATGAGCTCTTCGCGCGGGCGGATTATCTCACCTTCCACTGTCCGCTGACCGATGAGACACGCGAGATACTGAACGCCCAAAGCATCGCCAAAATGGAGCCGTCGGCGTTTGTCATCAATACCGCCCGCGGCGCAATTGCGAACGAAACTGACCTTCGCGAGGCTCTCGACAGCGGCCGCATCGCAGGCTACGCCGCCGACGTGCTGACATCAGAGCCGCAAAGCGCCGAATGCGCGCTGAACGGGGCGAAAAATCTGTTCCTCACTCCCCACATCGCATGGGCGCCAAAGGAGACGCGTGAGCGTCTGATCGCCGCAATGCGTGACAATCTCGCCGCATTTCTGGACGGCACTCCCGTTAACAACGTGTGTGCGAAATAGCGCGAAAGACCGACCTTCTCTATGCTCCCCGATCAACGCCTGGGCCATCGCAATATATGAAAGGACATAATTATGCTGAAAAATGAAAAAACGCGCAGAGACATTCTGATAATTGCTCTGATCACGGTAATGTGCGGTGTAATATTTTTCTATCAGACACAGAAAACTGGATTTCATGAGGATGAAATATATACTGCGGCAACATCGGTAAATCCGTATGACGGCTTAATGGTCACATACGGAGAAAAGGATACCGCAACAAAGGTATTTGAAAAACACATTTACGACGACAACATCTTTACGGAAATAAAAAACGCGGCAAATTTCGTCCTTAACCACGGCGACTACGAGGACGAGATAAACGAGCTGAGAGCGCAAGAAAGACCCGTGTGGAAAACAAGAGAGTCGGCACAAAAATATGTTACACTGACTCCCGACAATTACCTGAATTTCAGGGCTCTCTATGTCAATCAGGCAAAGGACAACCATCCGCCGCTGTACTACACGCTGGTACACTTTTCGAGCATGCTTTTCGGCGGACATTTCTCAAAATATACGGCTTTTGTTGTCAATTTAGCCGCGTTCATCGCAAGTTGTTTTGTGCTGAAACGTATATTGGAGCTTATCGGCAAGGAAAATCTGACCGCGGCGGCCCTGCTTTTGTACGGTCTTTCGGCCGGATGCATCAGTATGGTCATATTCCAGCGAATGTATATGCTTATGACGCTGTTTGTAATGCTGTATTTTTATTTCAGCGTAAAGCTTTACAAGAATGATTTTAAACTGACGCCACGCCCCGTCCTTGCTTTAGGTGCCGTCACGGTTTTAGGGTTCCTGACACAATACTTTTTCGCAGTCTATGCTTTTTTCATCTTTGCGCTGATGATCATAAGAATGGCACGGGACAAAAAGTACAAGACTGCGCTGAAGTACTTCCTATACCACGTCCTGTATGCGGCGATCGGCGTTGTGCTCTTTGTTCCGAGCATATATCACCTGCTTTTTACGGAGAGAGGGTTGTCAAATCTGGCAAACTCCGGGTATTTTGACAATTTTATGAAATATGTAAAGCATCTGATGTACTCGTTTACTTTGTGGGACAACACGGCGGTCATAATTCTGGCGTCCGCGGCAGTTTTGGTCGGGATAATATATCTGTACAGAAAGACAAGTGAAAAATTTGTTGTTCTGTTAACGGTGATCCCCGGTGTTCTTTTCTTTCTCGTCACAGTGAAGATGACGTCGTATCAGGAGCTTCGGTATATTATGCCTGTTCTTCCCTTCGCCGCGCTCGCGGTGATTCTGATTCTTGACGGATTGCTTGTATGCGATCACAAAAATGTCCTCATACTTCTTATCGCGGCGGCGCTCAGCGTAAACGGACTTATATTTTCAAAGCCGAAATTCTTATATGAGGAATACGGCGAGTGCATCGAGATCGCGCAAAAATACAGCGACAGATCGTTTGTCTATGTGTACGATAATATTTTCAATCACATACAGAGCCTGCCGGAAATGATGATCTATGAAAAGACGATGATCATAAACCCATATTTCGATCAGGAGAAGTATTTCATTGAGGACGAGCAGTTAAACAGCGAGGATTCGTATATTCTGTGCATCAAGAGTTATATGGATAACGAAAAGATCCTCCAAAATATCAGAGACAATACGGATTTCAAAAACATTGAGCCGCTTTACCGGCACAGTGCCGTCTCCGGTGATATAGCTGTATGCAATAATCTGTATCTGTGCTATAAATAAACGCCAAAGGAGCCCGTGTCGCGCACCTCCTTTGTACACTCACAAAATCGTATGTCCCCCTGTTCAAAGTTTTTGGGGAGGGGGTGTGGGGGAACCCTTTTTTTCAAAAAAGGGTTC
>CAYVUJ010000175.1:0-3903 GCA_964454825.1 uncultured Lachnospiraceae bacterium
ACAGGGTGATCGAAATCGGTCACCCTGTCAAAATCTGCGTCGCAGTAGACAAAGATAATATCTTACTTGAAAAAGTTTTGAATTCTGTATTTAAAATAACGCCTTGATGCCTTTTTTTGCACTTTGCGTGAAATTTTATTTTGCTGGGAAATGGGTAGTTTAAGAAATTCGCTTAAATTTTCATCATATTCGGGATATTCCTTCTTGACAAGATCTATATATAATTTAATTGGCATAGGATCATATCCCAAATAATCTAACAGAGCAAACCAATATTTTGACATAAAATCAATATCAACAAAAAATCTATGAATTTCGTGTCCTAATTGGATAAGTGTTTCGTCATCTCCATCTTCTTCATACAAAGCGAATAATTCTTTGATTTTGGGATATTCTTCATCCAAATTAGGCCTTCGATTTTTTATATTGTTAACAATATTCAAGAGCTTAAAATTTAGGTTGATGAAGAAAACAGTTTGAACTGAATCGATAAGTATCCAATTGTTAGAGTAGGTTAAGGCAATATTACATATATCGAAATCTGCCTTGTGTTTCTTGTAAAATGAAAGATGTTTTAGAGCCTCCTCTTTGCGGCGAATATTAAAATCCATATTTGAATCTTTTTTTATTTCTTCAATCTCGTCAGCAAGTTTTTCGCTTTCTTTGATTAAGTTATGAGTCCTTTCAATACCATCATACACATCATGGATAATCTCATTGCATCTAAAATCATTTTTTAATTTGTGTTTGGAATACTTTATTTGAATGATATATAAAGCTACTGCTGTTAATATAGTACAGGCAATATTTACCACATAATCATTTTTAAAAAAAGAAACAATGGATTCTTTAGAAAAAATTAAGAAATTCAAGTTAATTACTTCAAAATGTAGGCATAAGGTAAACAGCAGTACAAGCGTTATAATGTGGAAAATAAAAATAATAATATTGTATAAAGGTTTTCTCATAGTTCTCCTGCTTACATAGTCAAAATAGGTTATATAACTAAAAAGCCGCAAAGTATTGCTACCTTGCGGTTCTTTGGCGGTCAAAACCGCATTTTTGGTCGGAGTGACAGGGTTCGAACCTGCGGCCTCAACATCCCAAATGTCGCGCGCTACCAACTGCGCTACACCCCGAACTTTTGAAAAACCCTCAACCAAACGTTGAGGGTTTTTGGTGGTGGAGACAACTGGAATCGAACCAGTGACCTCTTGCATGTCAAGCAAGCACTCTAACCAGCTGAGCTATGCCTCCGCACGAATGATATTATACCATGGTGCACCGAAAAAGTCAATAGCAAAATACATATTTTTCAAAAAAATATCGCAAATTACAAAAAAGGGACGCATGGTGACATCCGGAGTTGTCGGACAATACGTTGACAACAACACCCACATGCAGTATGCGCTTCACAGGCCGGGGGATCATAGTCGACAAAAACGATTCGGGGATATCTCGCCGGCCGGGTTGACGGAACCGATCTTCCGGCCGGTCATAGCGCCGATGCTGCCGGCGGACAAACGGCAGAAAAGCTAAAAAACGAGCATACCGGGCGTGCCGTGCCAAACAGCCATGCGCGGAGCAGGCTTTTGTTATTCGCTCGCTCCGTCGGCAACCAAAGCGGCGTCTTTTACGCCAATCACATCGACAACCCCGTCGGCGCCCTCGGTGGCGTCACTGATGTGATCCCCGTCGTCGCTTGCGCTGACCTGCTCACCGAACTCATCCCGGACCACCTTCCAGGCCGTACCGAATTTGACGTCCTCGAACAGTGCCGCCAGCCCGGTGATCTGCTTGAGCCGGAGTATCTCGTCCCGGTCCATACCGAGGTGCTTTGCGATCCAGGCATCCGACCGTCCGATCTCGTGGAGCTCTTTTACGATGTTGCTCATCAGGTCCACATCGTGCGAGCCACGTGCCCGGTTGTGACGGATCGTACTCGCCATGCGGTTATCGAGCGACTTATCGATCACCGACACCGGAAGCAGCCCGCGCTCCCGTTCATAAATGTCGGGATGGTCGAGCATCACGCGATACCGGTGAAATCCGTCGACGATGACGTAAACATCCTTCGCCTTGATATAATAACACACGATCGGCATCGTGTACCCGTCCTCACGGATGCTGTCGTAGAGCAGTTCCATCTCCGGCGGAGCCACCGTGTTCGGGTTGTATGTATTCGGGACGATCTTCTCGATCGGCACCGCAATGATGTCGTATACCGGGCTTTTATAGCTCATATCATTCACCTACCTTGCTGTACTTTCGCTTCAGTGCGTCAATGCGCTGCTTCTGTCCTTTTGACAGACCGAACCCCATAAAGCGGCAGGTGTGGTCGTTTTTCAGGATACAGTAGCACATTCGCTTCCAGCTCGGGATATCTTTTGAGGATTTGATGTCATCCGTGTGATCCGGTATCTTGTCAAGAAAGATCACGCGTGAATTTTTCATTACGGTGTAGTTTGACACACCGTTTCTGCGTATGTTGTAGCCCTTGTCGATCAGTTCCTGTATCACCTCATCATCGAGTCCGCCGCCGGTCTTGTGCCAGAACTCCATGGAGGTCTTGAACTTGGATATGTAGTTTTTTCTGAGCCTCGGAGGCAGAGTGGCGAGCAGGAACTTGGTGTACGATTTCCATGTGTGACCCTCCGGAAGTGACAGCGCGCGGTAACCCATCGCTTTGGTCTTGCCGTATATTGCGCCGAAATTGGCACCGTGAACACGGCCGACAAGCTTTGTCCAGATCGCGGGATCGAGCACGCGGTACAGATTCAGGCTGTCCTTTGCAAAATCGTTGAACGGAGAGGCGACACGCATCTGATCCGGCTTCAGCCCGGCCATGTAATACCTATCGTAGAGCCGGTTGTATTCGTATCCGAACTTGGCGTACGCGTGCCATATATCGGAGGTGGACCAGTCGTAGAGCGGGGACGCCGCCCAAACATCCTTAAACTGCTTTGCGATCCAGCACTCGTCTTTGTAGCCGTATTTTTTGTTGATTATGCCGCTGTAACGCTGCATGGATTCCTCCGCGCGTATACCGAGCAGACAGACAGTTTTTTTGTTTCCGTGCGAGATACGGTACCATCGGCTGAACTGCTTTGCAAGGTCCTCCTGATGCATTTTGTAGGTGTATGTCGTGATGGGATTGTTTTGCAGATTTATTACATACGGGTGATCGGGCATGGGACGGCACCATGCTTCCTTCTTCGTGTCGTCCCATGGATACCAGAACATCTGATAGCTGCTCATTGCCGTGCGCGTCGCCATCGGCAGACAGACCCAGTACGGCTCCACCTCGTCCTTGATCCTCTCGAATGTGCGCTCCACATATTCGCTTGTCAGCGTATACTGCGCCTCAAAATCCTGATGGAACACGCCGATCTTTTTGTGAGGGTAGTATTTTCGCTGAAAATCCAGCGTCAGCTCAAGGAGGATGCCGCTGTCCTTTCCGCCCGAAAAGGAGAGTAAGATATTGTCAAATTCCTCGAATATAAAGCGCAGTCTGTCCTGCAGGGCTTCGTACACATTCTGCCCGGTGTAGATTTTTTTCATAATACATCGTTCCTTTTCGGTCCGGCAGGACAGGGGCTATTTCTCCTGCTTTTTTACAACTTCCATAATGTCCGATATGTCACATTCAAGGGCAATGCAGATTTTCAGAAGAGAATCGGTTGTGACGCTTTCTCCCTTAACCATTTTGGCAACAGTGGCGGAGCTTATGCCTGCCTTTGCGCAAAGCGATCTTTTATTCATTGATTTGTCAACTAACAGCTTCCAAAGCTTATTGTAACTGAATGTCATATTTCCCCCAAAAAATAATCTTTCAGTTAGTATGTGATTATTATATCATAAATCAGTTCAATTTTCAAGGTCTTGAAATGCCTGATTTTATGG
>CAYVUJ010000176.1:0-3880 GCA_964454825.1 uncultured Lachnospiraceae bacterium
CAATCTATTCCGGCCAGAGCACAAGGAACAACGCTGGAGCACCGCCCATAAGATGAAAGACTGTCAGACCGCTTCGTTCAAATGCAGAAACTAATTCATTTGTAGTACGTTGTACAGGTTCACCGAGCACTCCGTCCCTAGTCACGTAGCACCAAGGGCAATCAAGCGGACAGCCCTGAAGCTGTACGACAAACTGCACTGCTAACTGAGTAGTAGGATCTAGTCGTCTATGTCTACGTCTGTAGATAGCGGGAAACATGTCATACCCGCCGCCGCCTTTGTACGTGTTGCACTTCCGGTATAAGCCGTCTTCAAGCAAATCATCTGGATTGACGTCACGTCTCTGTCTCTCGCAAATTGGAACAACAGGCCAAGTGAAATCATCTGTATCAATTATCGTCATACACGCCATGTTTCACCCTCCACTCGTATATCTTGGCTGCTTCTTCGTCACTCACGTTCAACTCACTTGCGATCCTAGCGGTTTCCATCGCCCTGCCGAGTGCCGGAGATGCCAGCGGTGATTTGAATTGCCTTCGTTCCTCGTTCTCTTCCGCTGTCTTCCACATGATGTCTGAGCTAAGGTAACTCTCACTTGGCTGTAGCATTGCTTTTCGTTTCCGTCTCTTCTTGCCCCAACGCTTGTACCAAGGGACTTTCGGTTTCAGCGTAGCAAGGGCTGGGCCGATGTATTCAAACGGTGGCATTGGTATCTTGTCGTATCTGCACCATAGGCTTGGGATGTGACCAATGATGATACTTTCGTCAATCCAGCGTTGCTGAATCCGTCCCTGCTTATACGCTTTGGCATAGCGGCGTATATCCTTCCATGTAACACCGTGTGGATCTGCTGCTGACAATCAATCACCCCGCCTTCGGTCGTTCCTGCGCCGCTAGGTAATCCTTCCGCAGTACTTCGTATATTTTCCTGTCGCAGAGATTGCCCGCCATGTCCAAGGCCACTTCTTTTTCAATTCCGACCACGGAGCCGCCCATTGCATCAAGGTACCTGTTGTACATCTTCTCTGCTGGATTACCCATGACTACAGCAAAACCGAGCCGATTCATATTGAACACATTGAAAATGTCGTCAACTACCTGATGCAGATCACGTCCAAACGTAAGCCTGTCGCCGCCGGGAAACCGAATCGCGTAGAAGTGTGTCGCGTACCGAGCAAGGGCATACACTCCGTATCCCATCATCCCGATCACTTTTCCTGCTTTGTTCACGGACGCGAAACAGCGTGCAGTTTCATCACCTGTATCGTGATTCAGATTAAATGGATAGTGTGCAGGATCAGCAAAGTACCACTGGTAATCGGGATCATACCAAACCTTGTAAAGCGCTTTCTGTAGCTGTGCCTCCTTCAGGAATGCATTGACTAGCATGATTCCACTCCGTTCGCACAGATCACGATTGGTTTCCGTCCTTGCTTTTTCCTCAGCAAATCTCCAAACTTTTTCATTTCGTCACCTCCACCTATAGAGAGTATATTGATCCATATATTAGTGGTTCTTGAAATACATCTGCGAGTCGTTCACGCTCAACTGACATTGTTCCGTCCTTCGTCCAAGGACTGAGTGCTTTGCTGCGCTGACTGCCGTAGTAGCTGCTTTGTCCGTCCTTCAGGCGAGAACCACTCATGGCGCGAACCGTGGGCCTATATGCTGTACGTGCGGCCATACTGTATTGGTCCCTTGAAAGCATCTGCGAGTCTTTCCATCTTGACTGTCCCGCTTCCGTCTTTTGTCCAAGAATTGAGACACAGTTTCTCGCCGTTCTCACCGCGAGGATATAAGAGTTCCGGTGCATGTATCTTCATCAAGCGTAGAAGGCGCTTTTCATCAATTGTGACATGCAGCAATCCCTCTCTCCGTGCTGTGCTACCTTCGCACATACTGTTGCACACCAATGAATGCACATAGATCCATCACAAAAGCCACAAGGCCAACGGCCGTTGTCAGCCAATAGGCAACAAAGTCTGTTTGCCACGGAGAGAATGCCGCCCACATCATAGCAGTCAATCCTGCAAAGGCACCGATAGCAAGGGTATTATCTAAACGAGCATAAGCTTTTCCGTGTCGGTGTACCGCACCAAGCTTGAACGTGGCGATAAGTCCTAGCACCGATACAACTGTAAGAGAGAACAAACCAATGTGGAACGTGTTCGACCGGGCAAACCCTACGCTGTCCAATGTAAAACACACCAAACCAACACTGGCCACCAATGCAACGATGGCGAGCACGTAAACTGACACCCACAGTCTTTTGCACTGTTTCTCTAAATCCTTATCATTCGTCATGCACATTGTCTCCTTTGTTCCTGTCCTTAGCCATTTCCAACCAACTCCATCAAAGACTGAATAAACTGCTCTGTGAGCGCTTCTACGTGCTCTCTCACGTCGCTTTTATCGTCCTTGAACCTTTCTGTCACCTTCGCCTGAATCGCGCTTATATTGCCTTCAGTGAGTCCTAGCGCACGTAGTTTCTCCTTACGTTCCTCGCCATTGCCGTAGACTCCTGCACAGATATCATCCACAAGTTTTTCGATGTCAATGTTCTGCACTCTGTCTGTGTTGTGGTCGAACCGTGTCAGATCATACGTGCGAATAATCTCCATCAAATCATTTTTGTAGTACGGATCATCGCAGTATCCGTCGGCAATGATATTGTCAATGTATTCCTCTGCGTCTGTGACGCCCTTCAAATTGGCGTAACGAGGCGTATCGATAAACTCGAAATATCCTCTTATCCCGTCGCGTTCGCTGTCATAGGCGCGATATTTGCGCAAAGTCTTACCTTTCCAACTGGCCCCGGCAGTAAGACCGAAGTAGTTGCAAGCCGCTGTTGCGAGCGTGCTTGTGCCCCAGCCCGATTCAAGAACCATCTGCGCGATTATGGGCGAGGCAATAGCAATCCCGTACTTCTCACGTTCTGCATTGATCCGTGTAGCAGCATCAATCAAAAACTTCTGTTGTGCCTCCGTCATACGTATTCATCTCCTTTCAGGAAATCATTGTCGTTCGCGAGTTCCCTGCACATCTCGCCGTCAAGTTTTTCAAACAGCATCACAAGAAGCGCGTTGTACACCGCTTGCATCGTATGAGCCAATCTATCAAGACCGAGACAGTACCCGACTGCGAAACAGACAATGCAGAGAAGTACCCACAAAACCCAAGTCAAATCATCACGCCTCCTTCTTCCGCTTTTCCCTGAGCGCTTTAATGCGACGCTCACGGCGCTGGCGTATCATGTCGTCTTGACTCTCGCCAAGATCAATCCAAAGGACATCTGTATCTGTCTGATGATCTCTGATTTTGCACGGGATCTCAGTATTCGGGATCATCCCGGTAAGTCCGTCCATTTGCCACAAGTTGTTTTTGATAGTCCCTGCGAACAACTTCAAGAACCACGGATCATCTGCATATGGTCCGCTGTACCCTAGCCAATTCAAATGATCTCCCCAGCGTGCCTTGAAGAAGTCGCAAACTGTCATGAGTACATTGACACGGGCAATCAAAAGACTGTCGCCCGCCAACTCATATCCGTAAGTTGATTCAAGTGCACGCAGCACCATGCCGCACCACCACCAAACCCCATAACCACAATTGTCGCGATGATAGTTTTCATGTATGGCACGCAGCTTACGATCCAGAAGACCAACACGTTCCTCCAGCGGGATCATCTTACCTGTAGCGGGATCATATCTCGTTACAAGGAATGCACCCTCGCCGCAGCAAATCTCAAGCATTCTGGAATTGACTAACTTGCGCCAGTCTTCGTTTTCCATGCCTGACTCTGACATCAGCGCATCGTTCATTTTGCGAACAACCCAAGCTGGTGTGAAGACTTCTGCGTTCTTTCGTGTACGATCACGCT
>CAYVUJ010000177.1:0-3876 GCA_964454825.1 uncultured Lachnospiraceae bacterium
CGCCGACAAAGACGATCGCCGTTATTATTGCGGCAGTCGGCGCGGCACAACCCGTGAGATACGAGACGAGCGACCAAATGAAAGCGATCAGGCTGAAGAAAGCGGTGAAAGCACCGAGTCCTGTTATCAGACGCAGAGGCTTGACGGAGAGGCTCGTAATACCGTCGACTGCGAGCGAAAGCATTTTGGAGAGCGGATAATGGCTCTTTCCGGCGAGGCGCTCATGACGCTCGTATTCAACCGCCGAGCTTTTGAAGCCGACGAGCGGGAACATGCCGCGCAGGAAAAGATTGACCTCGCCGAAATCGGCAAAGTTCTCGAGCACGCGCGCGGAGACGAGACGGTAATCCGCGTGGTTGTATATCACCTCGACGCCCATTGATGCAAGAAGCTTGTAAAAGCTCTGCGCTGTAAAGCGCTTGAAGAACGTATCCGTCTTTCGCGAGGAGCGCACACCGTACACGATCTCACAGCCGTCCCGGTATTCGTCGACCATGCGCTCTATTGCTGTGATGTCGTCCTGTCCGTCGCAGTCCACGGTCACGATGGCATCCGCCTTGCCGCGGCACTCCATCATTCCGCAAAGAACGGCGTTCTGATGTCCCCTGTTTCTGCTCAGCCGGGTGCCGGTAAAATACTCACAGCCCGCGGCAAGGTCGGAGATGATGCGCCATGTTGCGTCGCTGCTTCCGTCGTCGACGAACATGATGCGCGATTCGGAGGATATCTTCCCGGTATCGATGAGGTACCTCAGCTCTTCGAGGAAGATGTCCGAGGTCACAGGCAGGACCTGCTCCTCGTTGTAGCACGGGACGACTACGTATAGTATGGGAGGTGTCATTTGATTATCCTTTCAAAATGTCTCTTGTCGAGATGCGTCGGCGGCGGAGGGGGATGGGCATATGTACTCGCGGCTTACGCCGCAAGTACGGGGGTATGTTATGTTGGGGCTATCGCCCCAAGCCCCATCCGGGCTCTGCCCGGAACCCGCATACACGGCATGACGTTTGTGCTTTCCGGCCAATTTGCGTGCCGGTGTACTGGAGAAATGCCGTTTCACGGCATATCTCCGCGAATGCCGCTTTGCGTCATTCTGCCCGAGCCTTAGCTGAATTTGGTGTCCCCCGGACCCCCAAACAATGGGTTTGTGCCGACTTCATCGCGGCGCACTTGTCCTTACAATCCCCTTAGCCGGGATTCCAAAGGGCCTATGGCCCTTTGGCGGGGGGGGGGCGGGGGCAGAGCCCCCGCGTATCATCACTTTACCAGTTCGTCTACGGCGAAGGTGTAGCGACGTCCGCAGAAGCTGCAGACTGCCTCCACGTCCTTACCCTCTTCGATCAGCTCGTCGCGGTCCTCGCGCGTGAGGCCGCGCAAAGCCGTGAGGTACTTCTCGCGCGAGCAAGTGCACCGGTATTCGCATTCGAATTCGTCGAAAATATCGTACTCGATCCCGTCGAACACGCGCGCGATGATGTCCGCCCCGCTAAGGCCGGATGCGATCATCTTCGATACAGACTCCGCCGCGCTCACATTGCGCTCGAGCTGCGAGATCACCTCGTCGTCCGCGCCCGGGAGAAGTTGGACGAGGTACCCGCCTGCCGCAAAGCAATGCTTGTCCCGGTCCACGCGCACGCCGAGGGCGCATACGGTCGGCGTCTGCTCGCTCGCGGCGAAGTAGTTTGTTATGTCCTGTGCGATCTCGCCGGAGACGAGCTGTGCCGAGCCGATATACGGCTCCGCAAGTCCCAGATCGCGGATAACATACATGTTGCCGCGTCCGACCGCGCCGCCTACGTCGAGCTTTCCGAGCGCATTCGGCGGCAGCTCCGCGTCGTAGCATCCGGCGCACACACGCACATTGCCCTTGTAGTCGCTGACGGCGATAATGCGCCCGGCGGGGCCGTCTCCGTCGAGTCTGAGAGTCACGGAGTCGGTCTTGTCCTTCAGAAACGAGCCGATCAGGGACGCACCGCTCATTGCGCGTCCCAGAACAGCCGTCATTGTCTTGGACGTACGGTGGATCTGCGCCATCTCCTGCACCATTGCGGTAGAGTCGATCACGGTGATCCTCGCAGAGCCGTCCGAGGTCATTGCCCTCGTTATCGAGGACGGCTTGATTTCAGTTGCTGTGTCTGTTTTTTTCATTGTTTCTCGCTTTTTACTGTATTTTTGATGTTATTTGCTGATATTACCGATTCGGAGAATCCCACTTGGTTATCGGCAGGAATGCCTCGAAGGGGTTGGTGTCGAGATCAAGTTCCTCCGGCGCGTACTCGACGGTGATGTAGTCGTCGAAGGTTTTGAGCTTGTGCTTGCAAAAGATGCGGTGCATCTCGGTGTAGCGCTCGGCGATGACAGCGCGCTGTTCCTCGGTTCCGTTCGTGTAGCGATCGTCGTAGGTGATGCCGATGCAGATGTACATCATGCCCGCCATAAAGCGTTCGACAAGCTCCTCCTCCTTTTCGGAGGCGCAGGCGAGCTTGGCGGCCTTGTAAAGGTCCCACCAGTCGTCAAAGTGCTCTGCGACATATTCATTGTTGACAGTCATGTAATTCGGATCGTGGAACGAAATCCAGCAGCCGTTTTTCTGTCCGGCGATCTCGATCTGGCGGAAATATTCGAGCATGTATTCTGCCGCGTCACCGTAGAAGATGTCGAACCACTCCTGAATGAGCGCGTCGTAATCGTCGCGCGTTATTTTGTCGCCGTCCCACATCATTCTGGAGCACAGATAGATCGCGAGGGATTCCTGATGGAGGCCGTTTCCGTCGCCGCTGCAGATCATCATGCTGCTTAACGGATATTCACCTGACAAAAGCGAGTGCAGCGTGTCATATTCAGCTGTGAAGATCGGACAGCCGAAGCCCTGTCCGTAAACGACGAAGGGATAGTACCATACTTCAAGGTTGTTGTTGGTGCACATCGATGCCCATGTCGAAAGCTCTGCCCCGAAGATGCGATTCTTGCAGTCCGGAGGGCAGTCAAGTCCGGTCCCGTTGTGCGCCGTGCACAGCATCCGTCCGCCCTCAACGTAGAGGCAGTATGCGATGCGCACGTTCGACAGAGGACGGGTCTTGGCCGGCGGCACGCATGTTCCGTTGTATGCGAAGGTCGCAACCCATGTGCCGGGATACTCCTCGGCGAGCATTTCGGCGATCGCATTCGCAAAACGAAGGGTGATGCCGGAGCGCGCGCCCTCTTCCTTAATGATCTTCTGACACCGCGGGCAATTGCAAAAGTTCGTATTGTCAGCGTGGGACACGTCAAACGTTACGATCTCCTTGCCGATCTGCTGTCCGGCGGCGAGACGGTCCTTGATCCTGCTTCTGATCGTATCCTGCACGACCTCGATCACGTCGGGATTGCTGTAGCATGGCTGACCGTCGTTCCACAGTCCCTCCTCGAGCAGTACGGCTCTGTATTTATCGATGCCGTGGCATGTGTGTCCGAGCAGACCGTATGTACCGAATTTTGAATAGCCGTTGCTGACATCCATCTCACGGTATTTGGCGGCGATGTCTTTGTTCCCGTACGGATTGGCAACGCCCGCAATGCAGCGGTAGCCGAGTGCGCCCTGCTCCTCGCGGTCGAGCGCGGGGGTGAGGTCAATGCTCTCGGCCTCGTAGAGGTAGTCGAGAAGAGACTCCTTCCCCGATGCACTCATCGACACGGGGTTTTCGACAAAGCGCCAGCCGATGTCCTCGAGCAGATCGTACACGCCGTACATGCAGCCGCGGTAGCGTCCGCCGTCGATACGGATGCCGCTCTCCGACACGGTGATGCGGAAAGCCTCATCACCGAGCGCGGGATAATCCACCGCGAGGCGGATCGCAAGCGGCTTGTCACTGAGCGCGTCATACCCGGATGCGGTGT
>CAYVUJ010000178.1:0-3869 GCA_964454825.1 uncultured Lachnospiraceae bacterium
GTTAGCGCATAAACTCATTTCATTTCCCTTAGTTGGGGGTCCGGGGGGCGAAGTCCCCCGGCGGGGTGTGGGGCAGCGCCCGGCGGGGCGTCGACATCGCTTGCGATGTCCGGCAGAGCCCCGCATGTATTTGTATTTTTACATCTTGGAGGATGTTTATGAATTTTATACACGAATATCAGGGTAACACCTATCGCTTGGCGGTCGGAGAGGACATGAAGCTCCACTTCTGGTACCGCGACCGCAAGGCGGCGGCGTTTGTCCCCTTTACGGCGGTGAACACCGTGAACGAGGCTGACGGTCAGTTCTCCGAGAACACCGATCTCGAGGACCTCGGCGCGCTGTCTGTGGAAAAACGCGGCGAGGGGACCTTCGTCTTTACCTCGAAAAGCTCGCTCTGGGACAAAAAAGAGTACATCGTCGAGTGCGACGCCGAGGGCTTTACATACTGCGTGCGTCTCTTCGGTAAGGGCAGGGCCGGCAAGGTCTCGTACTTCATGTACTCCCATCCCCTGCCCGAGGAGGACGGTGCTGTGCGCGAGGAGGCCTCCGACTACCACTTCTGCGAATATTATGTGCCGTATCCGACTATGTATCAGCACAAAAGCTCCGCAGAGAGCTTCCGATCATTCTTCGAGCTTCTCATCCCGCCGCCGTACGTCTTTTCCTTCCGCATGGACGGCATAAAGGACGGCCGCTTCGGCCTCGGACTTCTCGTGAAGGAGGGGGAGTACAACTTCACCCACTATGATTATACCCGCACGGGCTACGGCAAGAAAAACATGTTCTATCTCTCGACCGATCTCGAGGGACACACGTATGTCGACGGTGAGTTCGAGCTCCCCGCCGTGCGCTCGTTCTTCGCGGCGGACGACATCGGCGTGATAAAGAGCTGGGCGGACTACAACTACGAAAGCGGCCTGTGCCGCCGCCGCGAGTGGGGAGAGGTTCCGCGCTGGTGGTACGGTCCGATCGTGTGCGGCTGGAATGAGCAGGAGGTGCAGATCGAGGGCACGTGGTCACAGAAGGGCATGGCGTCCCAGAAGGTCTACACCAAGATCGCCGGCATGATCGAGGAGAAGAATATCCGCCCGACTATGCTCATTATCGACGACAAGTGGCAGCGTACGTACGGCGACTGCCTGCCGGACGAAGAGCGCTGGC
The DNA here is from genome assembly GCA_964454825.1 of uncultured Lachnospiraceae bacterium. Classification (GTDB taxonomy): domain Bacteria; phylum Bacillota; class Clostridia; order Oscillospirales; family CAG-272; genus UMGS1312. The sequence continues at coordinate 1,165 of CAYVUJ010000178.1, forward strand.
CGGACATGCGCGCCTTCACCGATGAGATGCACCGCCGCGGAATACATACTCTCCTGTGGTTCAGGATGTGGGGCGGCGAGGGACTTTGTGAGGATGAGGTGATGGACGGATTCGGCACGCCCTACAAGGGAGGTCCGGTCGAGCTCGACTATGCGCCCTATGCCGATCCGACGAACGAGAAGTACCGCGCCCACCTGAAGCAGATCCTTTACAAGCTTCTATCCTCCGACGAGGGATGCATGAACGCCGACGGCTTCAAGCTCGACTATACCCTTGTCATGCCCTACGGCAAGCGGGCAAAGAGCGCCGGGGGCAAATACGGCGCGGAGCTGACAAAAGAGCTGTACCGCCTCATCTACGAGACGGCGAAGGAGATCAAGCCCGACTGCCTGATCAACGCAAGCCCCGCGCATCCGTACTTCGCCGAATACTGCGACATGGCGAGACTTCACGACTACGGCTGGGATCAGCGCAACGAGGCCGAGCAGATGCGCGAGCGGGCGCAGATCTTCGACGCGGTGATGCCGGGCGTGCTGATCGACTGCGACAGCGTCAATTTCGGCGACCGCGAGGACGCGATGCATTATTATAAAGAGATGCCTTCGATCGGCGCGCCGGACATCTATCAGTTCTCGAACGACTGGGTGTTTCAGCTTGACGACGCGGACTGGGAGGTCATAACGAAGGTGTTCAACGACTACTCCGACGAGATGGACCGTCTGCACGGCAGGGACACCACCTGCGGCCCGGACGCGCGGTAAGCGGCGATGAAGAGGCTGTTTGCAACAGACTTCGACGGTACGCTTATGCGCGGCACTGTCAGCGGGCGCTCACGCGAGGCGATCCGGCGCTTTCGCGCCGGGGGCGGCGTATTCGGGATCGTGACCGGGCGCGGCGGTCAGTGCGCCGGGGATATCTTCGGGGAGGTCGAGGCGGACTTTGTCTCCTGCGCAAACGGGGCGGTGCTCGTTCTGCCTGACGGACGGCGCGAGGTGTTCGCACGCTACGGCGCGGACACTGTGCGTCGGCTCTGGGAGGCGGCGCTCTCGCTCGGCTCGGTCAATCTCTTCCCGCAGACTGAGCGTGAGGCGCTGTGGATCGATACGGACGACGCTTCGGGCGGCGAAAAGCTCGAGGGCTTTATCGCTGAGCACGGTTTCTTCTGTCACTGCAACATGGTGTTTCGCGACAGCGACCTCGCCGCAAGTGCGGTACGCGCGATCTCCGAAACGCTCGGCGGCGAGGTGAATCCACTGCAAAACGGGCGGAACGTCGACATCCCGATGTGCGGGGTCGACAAGGCCTTCGGTGTACGCCGTGTTGCGGAGCATTTCGGCATTGCCGGGGATATGGTCTACACCGCCGGGAACGAGATGAACGACTACGCGATGGTATCGGCGTTCCACGGGTTTGCGATGAGCGGATCGCCCGAAGAGCTCACCGCGGCGGCAGAGCGCGTTATCGACGATGTCGCGGATGCGCTCGGGGAGATATGCGGCTGACCCACCTCGTTTGGGATTCCAAAGGGATTTTGTCCCTTTGGTGGGGTTCAGGGGCAAAGCCCCTGACGGAGGTTTGCAACATCGCTTGCGATATTCAGCGGCGCCTACAACGTAACATGCCCCGTCCTTCCGGCGGACGCCGGAAGGAAAATGAGGTTTGCGATTTGCTTCAATGCGGAGAACAGACTTTAATTACCCTCGGGCTTCGCAATCTCGGGTGTGTTTCCGGCTCTGCCGGAAACACGAAGTATGCCATGTTGGGATCTTCGTTGAACATCGCAAGCGATGTTGCGAACCCTACGAGGGACTCTGTCCCTCGACCCTGCCAAAGGGCATAGCCCTTTGGAAACCCGCACGGGGTTTGTGCTCCGTCTTAAGTTTTCACATATGGACACTTCCCGTGTCCGATTGTAATAAGAAATGAGGATCAAACAATGTCTGTAAGATTTGATGAAAAGACCTCGAGATTCATTCTCGAAACGAAATCCAGTGCGTATGTGATCGGGATTGTGCACGGCAAGTATCCGGTACATCTCTACTACGGAAAAAAGCGCCGCACGTACCCTGAGTATCAGCGCAAGCTCAAGTCCTTCCAGCCGTACTCCATTGAGGAGAATGGCGAGACCTTTGCTTATGATGCGACGTCGACGGAGTGCCCGTTCTTCGGCTCCGGCGACTTCCGCTGTACGGCGCTTAAGCTCAAGAACGCCGACGGCAACAGCGTGACCGAGTTCTTCTACGACTCATACCGCATCACCGAAGGGCGGCGTGAGCTTACCTCAGGGCTTCCCTTTGCCGAGGGAGAGTGCGAGACGCTCGAGCTTATTCTTCGCGACGACGCGGTCACCGGCTGTGTGCTTCATCTTTATTACACGCTGTTTGCGGACTGCGACATCATCACGCGCTACGCTGTCCTTGAAAACAAGGGCCAAAGTGCGGTCGGGATCGAGAAATTCATGAGCCTGAGCGTCGATATCCCGGGGCGTGAGTGGGATCTCATTACCCTCCACGGTGCGTACAGCTGGGAGCATATCATGAACCGCGCGCCCGTGGTGTACGGCAACCAAAGCGTATTCAGCCGCCGCGGCTCGTCGAGCCACAATTTCAACCCCATCGCCGCGCTCTGCCGCCGCCGCGCAAACGAGGAGCACGGGGAGGTGTACGGCTTCAATCTGATCTACAGCGGAAACTTCCTTACGGAGG
>CAYVUJ010000179.1:0-3868 GCA_964454825.1 uncultured Lachnospiraceae bacterium
CCGACCTACACCCTTAGCAGGGGCGCCTCTTCGGCCTCTTGAGTACTTCTCCATGACAAGCGCGGCCTTCTCGTATGCGCTTGCCTTATTATTATATCCGAGCGGAACGCATTTGTCAAGAGCTTTTACGCAACTTGGCAAGAAATTTCCGCACTGTGCTCCTGCTTTCCGTCGCGCGCGACGTTCTTTTTGACGGATTAAAAAATATGCACCACGGTTTTTTTATATTTTTTGGATTTGTGTATTGATTTCTGGGAAAGAATGTGATATAATGTTAGAGCATCCAGTTAGAAGCGTCCGGATGTCAAAGAAATACCGGGATTCATCCCGACCAAGCATGGAGAAGTCGCGTAGCTGGTCGAGCGCGCACGATTGGAAATCGTGTAACCCTTAACGGGGTTCGAGAGTTCAAATCTCTCCTTCTCCGCCAGATGAAAAACCCCCGTGGTTGTTGAAGTTTTCAATAACCACGGGGTTTTTTAGTACATTTTTGCACACATAACAATACATAATCATGACAGCGATTTACACCAAATTTCCTGTCAAAATCCTGTCAAAAATCTGACGCTTCATTTGCCCGGGTAAACCAAAGATTCGGCGCTTTAGCATGAATAAATGTAGTCAAACCCGGAGGGAGGATTGCTCCACCAAACTTTAATAATCCGAATACCGTCATGTTCTCTTTGCCCAATGGGGTGTTCGGTATTGCTTCAAAAATAACGGACAAGGCATAAGCCCTGTCCGTTATTTTTGAAATTCAAGCACTAACACGCAACCGCTCCGGTAAATCTCATGTATAAAATCCACTTTCGATCACATCAGCGATGACACACATTAAATGCACTGCGCTCAACTGCAATTGATTGCATAGCGACACAAACTCAGTTGCTTTCTCGCGATCAAAGAATATATCATTGACCACGCATACATAGCGTCTGTCCTCCCAAAGCTCAACGCCATAGACAGTGCACACTTCTCCGCTCTGATCCTCTATCTGATCAGCTATTAATGTGTATGTATACCTTATTTCGACACTCAGTAAATCAGACACACTTTCGCCGACGTACGCGGCAATATTTTGAAGTGTACTCAGCTTCGGGTCCGTTCTCCGTCGCTCGATCAGGCTCAACTCTTCAGTGCTGATTCCGCAGTTTTGCGCAAAAACCACCTGCGATTCGTGTCTTTCGCGACGAATAGCTTTGATTCTCTCGGCTAAAATATCAAGTTCTGGCATGTCTCAATTCCTATTCTTTCAGAATGGTATTTTAGGAATATTATACTTTCTTTTCCAAATCCTGTATACGTAACGTATTACATATTTTGCCGAGTTATGGAATACACTTAATAAATAATGTCAAATATGGGAGGTCACCCCCCTCCTCACCTCACACCTTCCGCCACATCGAAAATGTCATACAGCACCCTGCGGATCCTTCTGCTCGATGTCACGCCGTCGATCGCTTTCTTGATCGCCGTTGATTTCGCGCCTGACTCCTTCTTCTTCCATGTCGTCTTCGACACTGCGACATACGCCTCGAAGAAATCGACAGCGTTCCCGCCCACGTCATGAAGCTCATCGAATTGCTCGCGCCGCTTTTCCTTGTTCGATGAGCTCACCATCATGCCGAGGTACACCGCCTCGAGCTCCCGCGCAGTCATGTCGGTTTTGAGCAGAGTCTCCATCTGCGCGGCTGTGTCGCTGCCGGCACTGCTGTCTGCAGTGTATCCGCGCCGAAGTGTTGACATGTATTCCTCATGGCCCATTCCCTTCGCACTGTCATACGCCGCCATCCAACGGAGCACATCCGCTTTCTTCGCGCCGTTTTCGGTGAGATCGTCCATCACTCCGGGGACTGGGGATGTCTCCGAATACGTCCCATAATACATGTCGTACTTCGATTCGGCGCAGAGCTTGCTGTCCGCGATCGCCGTACGTTCGGCCGCCGCTTTCTCACCTTTGGGAGCGGCGTCTTTTGCTTCATCCGCACTTCGGAACGCCGTATAGATGTCCTCCGGCTCGTCCCCGAAATCACGATATTTCTCAAACTGCCCCCGCTGCTTTTTGCTCGCGGCAGACGCATACCACAGCTTTGCCTTTCCGTCCTGCGTGAGCTTGCTGTCTGCGATGATATCCGCCTTTGTCGGCTCTCCCTCGGAGGGATTTGTCATCACCACGTCTCTTACAGTATCGTACAGCACCTTCGCATCCTCGGTTGCCATTAGCCGCATGGCTTCGGAAAGTTTTTCGCTTGCGGCTGTCGCGCGGAAAATGATCTCGCGCTGTCTGTCCGTCAGCTCGGTTGAGTTGTCGAGGAATTTGATCTGCTTTTCAAGTTTCGACTGAAGCGCCTCCTCGGCCGCTTTCTCCGACTCGCTCATGCTGTCCTTGTAGAAGTAGTTCGCCTTCATTGCCTCGAAGAAGTCCATGCCAGAGGTGTCGATCTCCTCACGCTTGTTCTCGTCACCCTTGAGTGCCTCCGCCGCGCGTATGTAATCAAATGCCTCACCGTGATCCATCCCCGTCTCGATCAACTCGCGGTATGCCAGCGTGCCGCGATCGCTCAACGTCCCATACCCGGACGCGTAGTAATCGCCCGCGCGGTTGTTCGCTCCCGAACCGAAGAGAATCGAGGTCACTCCGTCAAAGCTCGCCATGTCCTGCGGATATTTGAGCCGACCCTTCGAATCGTATGCACCGTCTCGAAGATTCGCCGACACACCTGTCAGCGTCTTGTTGATCTGATTCCCGAAAGGCACAAGTCCCTTTGCGGTATACCAAAGCCCGTTGAGCATCCGTCCGGTTGCGCCGACATAGTCCTGAGCCTCCTTTGCCTTTTTCAATTGCTCGAGCCCGGCGGATATATCCTTGGGTACATTCCCAAGCTTGCTGAAATTCGGAAGTGGCAGTCTTGAGGAGCCGTCGTTAAGTCCGAACATCGTCGTCAGGTTGGAGACAAACGGGACATCGTCGACAAAGCTCTCACCGAGCTGGTTCGTCGCGGTACCGCGATCGAACTCCCCGAGCGTGTCCAGCGTACCGCGCAGGATTTTCTCCGTTAAGGTCGCCGACGAAACGCCGAAGCCCTCCGCGAGCGCCTCGTAGAAATACCCGATAGCATCGAACATGATCGGAGTCTGCCCGTAGAGCTCGTCGAGCAGTCGGTTAATGAGGAAAGCGGATAAAAGATGCTTCACCATCCGCCCTACCACCGCCTTTACAGCCGCTGCCTTGCCGTGTTTCGCCTCAATCGAACGAATCTCTCTCGGCATATCCCGTATGACATGATCCCAGGAGTTTGCGACCTCGAGCTGAAATGTTGTGATAAGTCTCGAGAAGATGTTCTTTTGATGAAAAAGTATCGGCTTCGCCCCCTTCATTCGGGAGCCGACAACGCTGTCCGCGTACTCATCGGCAAGCTCAAGCGCCCTCTCCGATGAGACACCCTCGTTTACGAGCTGAAAATACTTTGCACGAACGATGATGCGCAACGCCAGATCGTCAACAAGCTCGAACGGAACTTGCCCCTTTTCCATCAGCCAGTCAAGCCCGTGAGCATCCTCAAGGGAGATAGTCCCCCGCTTGCCCGTTATAAAGGTGCTCATGCTGTCAAAGCCTATGGTCTTGTTCAGAGCACCGCTTGCCACATCCGCGATTGCACTGTTGAAGTTTCGCAGACCGCACTCGACAACAACCGTCGGCAGCTGCGAGGTTTGGTTTATCGCGGACGAAAGATTTCCCACAATGGCCGCGCGACTGAATGCGTTGACCGGACGTGCCATTCGGTCGAACCATTCTCTTCCCGCAAAGCTCTCGATCGCTCTGTCAACCTTTGTCTGCTTGCCAGCTAGCATGTTTGTGTAGTCATCC
>CAYVUJ010000180.1:0-3865 GCA_964454825.1 uncultured Lachnospiraceae bacterium
ACCACGTGCTCGCATCCGGTGAGGATGTGAACGTCATGGTCTTTGACACCGAGGTGTACTCCAACACCGGCGGACAGGCGTCCAAGGCGTCCAACATCGGACAGGTCGCGCAGTTTGCGGCGGCAGGTAAGGCGATCGGCAAGAAGAATCTCGCCGAGATCGCAATGTCCTACGGCTATGTGTACGTCGCACAGGTCGCAATGGGCTATGACATGGCTCAGACGCTGAAGGCACTGAAGGAGGCTGAGGCTTACCACGGTCCGTCTCTGATCATCGGCTATGCACCCTGCGAGATGCACGGCATTAAGAAGGGCGGCATGCAGAACTGCCAGCAGGAGATGAAGAAGGCTGTCGAGGCGGGTTATTGGAACACGTTCCGCTACAACCCCGCCGCCGAGGGCAAGAAGCTGACGATCGACTCCAAGGAGCCGACGGGCGACTATAAGGAGTTCATCACGAACGAGGCTCGTTACAGCCGTCTGGCTCAGTCCTTCCCGGAGCGCGCAGAGGCTCTCTTCGATAAGGCTGAAGCAAATGCCAAGGCCCGCTACGAGAGACTGCTCAAGATGGCAAAGCTCTACGACGAGGAATAATAAGGGTAGGAAATGAAATATGCGAGGGGGAACTTTTTGAAAAAAGTTCCCCCTCGCGCTCCCCTTCAAAAACTTTTGAGAGGGGAGAATGGGGAGTGCGACTCGCCATGGGGGTTGCACAGCCCCCTTTCGGGAGTCCAGAGGGACTTGTCCCTTTGGTGGGGTTCAGGGGCAACGCCCCTGATAGGGTTTGGGACAAAGTCCCAACGGTTTGGGACAAAGTCCCAACCTCGCATACTCCCGCGCGAAAGGCGAAGCCTGAGCGGAAAGGCGAAGCCTGAGCGCAAATCTGGCGAACGGTGCACCGCGAGGTCTGCACAACCCCGAGTCTGCACTCGCGAAGGCCGGGCCCGGCCGATGAACGTACGGCACAGATATACTTCATGCCGGGCCCATGCGCAACCCCTTGGGGTTGCAGGCGCAGGACCGCGAAGCGATCTGAACGGATGGGTGCAGGACCGCGAAGCGGTCTGCACGGGGGTGCAGGACTGCGAAGCAGTCCTGCACGAGTCGCGGAATGAGGCGCAGCGGTTCCGGATGCCTGCAAAGCCGCGACGGACGCTCGCTGGGTGCGAGCCCGGAGTGACACAGACTTTTTCATCTGTGCCCCGCCCGAAAATTTTCCTATAATTATTGCGCAGGCTCTTGACAATCACATGAACTTGTGATATAATCACCTCACCCCAAGAGAGACCGGCGGATGCCGCGGCCGCGAAGAGCTCATCCCCCGATTTCCCGCAAAACCAGGAGGTCATTATGAAACTTGAAATCTCGTCGCTGAGCAAATCGTTCGGCGACAAGCTCGTGCTCGACGGAGTTTCCTTTGAGTGCGTGAGCGGCAGCGCCTTCGGCTTTCTCGGACGAAACGGCGCCGGCAAGACCACCACGCTCAGAATCGTCATGAACGTGTTCGGCGCCGATTCCGGCTCCGTCACACTTGACGGAAAGCCGTTCGATCCCTTCACAGGTATCGGCTATCTGCCCGAGGAGCGCGGTCTGTACCCCAAGAAGGTCATCTTCGAACAGCTCACATACTTCGCCCGCCTCAAGGGGATGGACAATGCCGCCGCCGGGAAAGCTGTCGACCATTGGCTCGAGCGCCTCGGCATGAGCGAGTACCGCAACAAGCGCCTCGACACCCTCTCGAAGGGCAATCAGCAGAAGATCCAGCTTATCACCGCGCTTGCCCACGATCCGCAGATCATCATTCTCGACGAGCCCTTCTCAGGACTTGATCCGGTCAACGCAATGCTTCTCAAGGACGTTGTCAAGGAGGAGATCGCCCGCGGAAAGATCGTCATTTTCTCGTCCCATCAGATGACATACATTGAGGAATTCTGTGACCGCATCGCCATACTGAATCACGGGCGGATCGCGTTGAGCGGCTCCCTGCGCGATATCAAGAAGAGCTATCCGCGCGACCGTCTCGAGGTGCGAAGCCCCGACGCGGCGGCGATTGCAGACAAGTACGGTGCCGGGGGCGCAACTGGCATCGGGGGCGCAGCTTGCGCGGAGCGCACGGGGGACGACAGCGTGATCATCCGGCTTGGCTCGCCCGGCGACAAGCGGCGCGTGATGGCAGAGCTTGCCACGGAGTTTGATGTGGACTCGGTCTGTGTGGTCGAGCCGTCGCTGAACGACGTATTCGTCGAATACGCTTCGGAATGAGGAGGATGCGGAAATGAAGCAATTCAGAACGATCCTCGGCTTTGAGCTGAGAAATTATTGCAAGAACAAGGTCTTTGTCGGCACGACGGTGATCATATGTCTGCTCATCTGTGCGGTGATGTTCTTCCCGCGCATCATGGATTCCTTTGAGGATGACGCAGATACGCCGCAGGACAGCGTGCGCGACGGGGTGATGCTCGTCCACAGCGAGGACGGCGAGTACGCGCAGATGATCGCCGCCGCCTTCGGCGAGGTGTTCCCCGACTACACCGTGCGCGCGACGGATGCGGATGACGCGTCGGTCCGTGAGCAGATCCGCTCCGGCGAAGCTGCGTGCGCGTTTGTGTTCGACAGTCCCACGTCGTTTAAGTACTATGTGGAGAACCTCTCGCTGTATGACCAGAACGAGATGATCGCACTCGAGGCATTGCAGGGCGTATACCGCATGTCGGCGATGCTCTCCGAGGGCATTGCGCCGGATCGCGTCGAGGAGATATTCTCCGCCGAGATCACACACTCTTCGGAGAGCCTCGGCGTTGATCAGGCGCAGAACTTCTTCTACACATACATCATGATCTTCGCTTTGTACATGGTGATACTGCTTTACGGGCAGATGATCGCAATGAACGTGGCGACGGAAAAGAGCTCGCGCGCAATGGAGCTTCTGATCACAAGCGCGCGGCCAACGTCGATGATGTTCGGCAAGGTGCTCGCGTCCTGCATTGCGGGGCTTATGCAGCTTGTGTGCATTTTCGGCTCGGCACTGCTGTTCTACAATTTTAACCGCGGATATTGGTCGGGTATGGGGATCGTGAGTGCGATTTTCGATATACCGCCGTCACTTTTTGTGTACATGCTTGTGTTCTTTGTGCTGGGATTTCTCATTTACGCGTTCATGTACGGCGCGGTGGGATCGACCGTCTCCAAGCTGGAGGACATCAACACTGCGGTCATGCCGCTGACGCTGATGTTCATTGCGGCGTTCTTTGTGGTGATGTTCTCACTGTCCGCGTCGGATATGGACAACACGGTGCTGAAGGTGTGCTCGTTCATCCCGTTCACGTCGCCGATGTCGATGTTCACGCGTATCGCGATGAGCACGGTCCCCTCGTGGGAGATCGCGCTTTCGGTGGGGATACTTGCCGTGTCCGTGGTCGGCGTAGGCGTGCTCTCGGCGCGCATCTACCGCCTCGGCGTGATGCTGTACGGTAAAAAGCCGAATATCGCCAAGATCCTGCGCGAGGTCGTGAGAAAGTGAATTTATAAATACACGGGGGAGAGGCTTTTCGGGAGAAAAGAGCCTCTCCCCCAAGTTTTCAAAGACCCCTTGTCGGGTTTCCAAAGGGGCAATGCCCCTTTGGCGGGTCCGGGCAGAGCCCGGGCGGGGTGTGGGGTGAAACCCCACCGGGGTTTGGGGCGGAGTCCCAACATCTCAGGCTCTCGCGCGATGGACGGAGTCCGAGCGCAACCGAAGTCTGTGCCCCACACCATCACTGTGTACAGACTCCATTTGCGCTCAGGCTCCGCCTTTCGCGCGGATTCATGCGAGGTTGGGCTGCCGCCCAAACCCGCTTGGGCTTCGCCCAAACCCACCAAAGGGACTT
>CAYVUJ010000181.1:0-3816 GCA_964454825.1 uncultured Lachnospiraceae bacterium
ACTTATTCGCCGTCTTTATCGTCCGACTCTTCGCCGTTTCCATAGACGTCCATATCCTTGTCAACGTCCGTATCGACGCGCATACGCTCGGGTTTAACCTCCGTGCTCTTGCGCTTTTTCTTGATAAGAACGACTGCCGCAACCGCTCCCGCAACGCATACCGCCAACAAGGGCAGAGCGATCGCAAGCGCAAGCTCCCAGTCCTCCATACCCTCTTCCTCTTCGGTGACGGTATAGTTTTTAAGATAACCCTTCCAGTAATCCGTCATCGCCTCGCTATCGTCTTCGTTCACGACTCCGATAGGCTTGATAAAGTAAGCGCGCGTTCTGTAAGAGTCTTCGCCGTCAAGGAACTTATCCTTCGTGGCGCTGTCCGCATTCTCGTTCTTAAAGTCGGTAAAGTTCTTGAACGCCTTCTGTTCCTCCTCGGTATAGAGGTAATTGTCTTTCTTGCCGAGATCGACTGCGTCCTGAATGTTCGAATAGAACAGATCGGTCTTGCCCGTTCTGAAATAGTAAGTGAGCGCGTTCGAAAGATTGCTCTCTCCGTCGTTGGACAGCTTCGCGAAATATCCCTTCTTCGCGTCGGTGTCCATAAGCTCGTTCCACTTGCCGTTGACCTGCTCCTCAAACTGCTTGTTGTTGAGGTAGTTGCCTTCCTTATCCGTCAGCGCCACCGCACTGATATAATCGTAGGAAGCCGACCCGACCGTTTCCGCGTCCGCAATGAGCAACATGTCCTCAATGATCTCGAAGGGATACCAGCTGCTCTTGTGCTGCAAGTTGAGGATCTTCAACGCTTTATAGGACGCATTGTCTCTGTCACCGAAGCCGAGTGTTTCATAATCTTCCGCGTCGCCGTTATATACTGCGCGCTCTACGCTCATCCCGCTATTGTTCGTGCGGGTGAACCATACGTAATTGTAAGGCTCTTCCGCCGTGTATCTGTTGTCGAGCCTCACAAGGGTCGCGCCGCTTGCGTCGTACCAGATTTCCTGCTCTTCCGTCACCAGCTTCCCGCCGCTTATCGTAACGTCTGCGCGGATCATGTTCGCGCCGTCAACGTAGATATAGTGATGTCCCGCTTCGTCGATATAGAAGAGTGCACTCGCGGAAGCGTTGCTTGTCTCGGTGGGGTTTGCCACCAAGTCGAGCACGCCCGTTGCGTCGGTCAGCTTGTCCTTATTGCCGGAAATAGAGTTCCAGCTCTCTTTTTCGATCTCCTCTGCAGAGAGATAATAGAGGGACGCGCCGCCGCCCTGTGACGAAGTCGTCGTAACGCTGTCGCGGGTAAAGTAGATGCCCTTATAGCTGTTCTCCGCCGTAGAGGACTCCGTATAAGATTGAAGCGTATAGGTAAAGCCGTTGGGGTCGAGCGGTTCCGCTTTCACGGTGCCTTCCGCGTCTTTATAGTCGTGCGTGAACTGCGTAACGTTGCTGTCGTCGGTGGGTCTGCCCACGCCGTCCAGGACAAGCGTACCGAGGTTCAGATAGGGCGCAACCCCGTCGTGTTCGTCGAGATAGTCCTCATCCCACGTGTAGGTGTAAGGCGCTTCCGTAACGTCCGCGCGCGCGCGGTAGATCTGATTGTAGCCGAGGGAAAGGGGCGCGTCGCTGTCGATCATGTCCCTGACGTTCATCGTGTAGTAAACGTAGGGGTCGGTCTTGTCCGCGCTGTTGAATACGTAGGCGCTCGCACCTTCCGCAATCGTCGTACAAGTCTTGGTCGCAGTGTTGTAGGACTGAATGCCCGTCGTGCCGTCGTTGTCGTCGGGCTTTTTGCCGTTGTATAAGAGATAGACGGGACCGTTCTTCTCCGTCTGAACGAAACGGAACACGGTCGCATTGTCGGAGAGGCGGAAGTAGTCCTGCACGTCGCTGCCGTTGAGGCTCGCGCTTTTGAAGTCAAGCCAATCGCTTTCGATCTCGCCCGACATGCTCTTAACGTTATTGGGCGTTGCATAATATACACGGTCGTTATAGATAAAGAATCCCGCCGTATAGTCCGCCGAAACCATCAGAGAGGGAACGACGGTCTGCGCCTCGCCCTTGCCCTTTTTTAAGTCCTCCGCCGCAATACGCATGAGCGCACCTTTTACAGGCTTTCCGAACGTGTTGTCGCTTTCATAAGTCGTGGCGCCGTTGATAAAGTAAACGTATTTGCCGTATTCCACGGCAAAACCGCCGTTGCTGACTGCCGCCTCCGTGGATTTGTAATCGTCTCCCGAAAGCGGAGTGAACGGCTCTTCGCACGCCGCGAATGCCGCGCTGCCCGCCGCAAGTACCGCCGCGGTCGCACAGACTAAAATGTTTTTGTAAAGTTTACGCATGGAGCTTCCTCATTATCAAAATAAAGTTCTAATGATACAGATTTCATTATATACTAAACTAAGGCTTTTTGCAATCAAAAACGCTAAGCCTCGGACTTTTTCTTTGTAAAAATTTTTATTTTGGGAGATCACTGTGGATAAATTCGGAATTTTCGACCTTTTGGATACGCTGTCTCAAATCGCTTCGGACGCCACCCCTGCGGAGAACCCCAAAGACACGCCTTCTCCTTCCCGTGTTTCGCCCGACGATAAAGCTTTTCTTCCGCCCGATTTCGACGGCGAAACGGCTTCCGACGAGCAGAAGGCAAAGCGCAATGCACTGAACTCCCTCTATGAGAGACACGAGAGCATCTCCAAACGAATCGATAAGAACAAGTAATCGGATTCGTCATTCATAACTTTGCCCGCGCCTTTTAAGCGCGGGCAATCTGTTTTAAGTGTAACAAATCGGAATGTGCAGCTCTTGCAGTGCGTTCAAAAATTTACCGCCTCGGAACAACGTTCCGTCATCGTAAAAATGAATCAGCTTTTTACCATCTTTGTCGAAAAATATCACATCGACAAGGAGCGGAAAAAAGGCTTTTGAACCGCACACCTCCACCCTGTCGATCTCCTGTATCGAAGCGGACTGCCCCTTCTTGAACGGCTTTCTATAACTGAATACGCCGTCACGCAGTTCGAACTTCTCCATGATACCGATGTATCCGCATAGCAGTCCGGCTCCCGCAAGAGACGCCCCGGCCGTTTCCAACGGAACAAATAGCGTATATTCCACGGAAACCGTGAAATACAGTGGCGTAATGACAGCCATAACAATCAAGCCGACTGCGGTCATTACCCAACCTAAAATGCGCACCCCAAGCGGATTTCTTATCACAAAATCAACATTCATACTTTTACCACTCGTTCGGGAAAGGCGGGTTTTCTTTCAGCCACCAATCTTCGTAAAATTTTACGTACTGAGAGCAGTTCTCGCTGATATCGTCCGTCAAAGGGAGTTCGCTCTGTTCCCAGAACCGCAACACAAATTTTTCGCAATCGTCAACGGAAACCGTTTTAAGGAACTTTGTGCCAAGCTCTAAAATATCGTCGGGGCGGTGTGCACAACTTTGCACCGTTTCCTCCAAACGGCGGTTGCACGGGAACAGTACGCGGTTTTCGGCTAAAATCAGGCGATATACGCTATAAACGATCTCCTGCGCCAAGTGCGTGCGCATGTAGGCATTATCCTCTTTGACGCACCTCAGAAAGTACCCGCGGTTGAGTTGCAGATTCGCGTTAAAGCACTTCACCTTTTCGAGCCGCTCCGCTTCGGGATAGGCAGCGATTTTATCTACGATCGGTTGAATTTCACCGTCTGTCGTATAGATCACCTGCGCCTTCACGAATGCGTTCCGCGTAGGCTCGCTTGCATATTTTGCGGCGCGCTCCAAAATGCGCTTCGTCTTATACTTGATATCGAAATATCCGCCCTCGTAGGTGCAGT
>CAYVUJ010000182.1:0-3813 GCA_964454825.1 uncultured Lachnospiraceae bacterium
GCCGGCGTACTCATGCGACGCGGGATAAAGGATACGGCACACGCCGTATCCGCGCGGATCGAGATTCATAAGCTCGTCGAGGTCGCGTCCGAGGTTATATAGAGTAAGTTCCTGTTGAGTCATTTGGGGCTATCCTCTTTGTTATTTTGTCAGTTTATTTGTTAGTCTTTTCGATGAAATCTGCAACGAGGGCATCCTGAAGTGCCTTGAGCATCTCGGGATTCTTTCCACCTACCGGCTTGCCGTCGAGCTCGTTTGCGGCGAGGCAGAAGGAACCGGAGGAAGAAACTATGATCTCATCTGCGTTTCTCAGCTCATCCATGGTGTACACTGTTTCGTCGACTGCGTAGCCGAGAGCCTTTGCGGTCTTGATCAGGTGTGCGCGTGCGATTCCGGGGAGGATATAGTGATCCGTGGGCGCGGTGATGAACACATTGTCCTTGATGATGCTGACATTGGAGTGAGCGCACTCGGTGACGCGATCGCCTCTGTGGAACACGGACTCATCACAGTTTGCCTCGGCGGTCTTCTGAGCCGCAACGACGCTGGGGAGGAGGTTGAGAGTCTTGATGTTGCAGTGGAGAAAACGGGTGTCCTCGAGGGAGATCAGCTTGATCTTCTGGTATGTATCCTTCACCTTTGCGGGCTTGAGGGTGATCCAGATGTTTGCAGGGACAGAAGCGTCCGGGAAAGCGTGATTGCGCATGCCGGTACCGCGGGTGACCTGCCAATAGACGAACTGCTCGCCGTCATCGACCTTTTTTACCATCTCGCAGAGGAGATCAGCCATCTCTGCCTTTGTGTGAGGGATCTTGATTCCGAGAAGCGCGGCGCTGTTGTAGAAACGGTCGATATGCTCGTCAAGCGCATAGATAATGTGATTGCGGGAGTATGTGGCATCGTAGACGCCGTCTCCGAAGTAGCATACGCGATCGTTCATCGGAACCGTCATTTCCTCGATCGGACCGAATTTCCCGTTGTAATAGCCAAGAGTCTGCATTGCATGTACCTTCCCCACGTGGGGTTGACCTTTCTATGTTATTGATTTTAAAACAATTTTGAAGGGTGTCGAAAAGTGGCGAATGCCGTCCAAATGTGTATTATACTCCTCTTTTATTCGAAATGAAAGAGGTCATGTGAAAATTTATGCAATTCTACAAATTGTACAAATGCGGATGCTATATGTGTGTATTTTTTGCATCCCTGATATCTTCCGCAACAGACTGTCAGCGAAACGGCATGCCGAAATAGCTGCCCGAATAGGCGCTGTCGGCCTGGTCGTCCTCGCCCGCGTCAAATACCGGATTGATATTCACCGCAAGGACGTCGCCTTCAAGCTCCGAACGCAGATACGGGATCGCGGCATACTTATACGACGGACAAAACTTGCACTGCGCTGGGATAAGTTCGTCGATCTCCATCCGGACCTGGCCATCCTCATCGGTGACCGAGACATATTTTAATTCGATCTCATCCGAGCACACAAGGTCACCGACGAAAAGCAGGACATGCTCCTCAAAGAATTCCTCGTCGTACATTGTTTGTGAAATGCCGTATTTGTCGGCCATGTCCTCAAGGGACCGCACACTGTCGATCACGAGGACATCCTGCACCTTGCGCGTGTGCTCAGCCGATCCCCCGGCGGTAATCTCGCTCGGAATGATAAGCATGTCGCGGTATTTCTCGAGTGCAAGCTCCAGAGTGAAAAAGCTGATCCGGCGATTGGCGCTGTCCGCCCTCTCGGAGCGCGTAATATTCATCCTGTATCTGCCGCCGACCCTATCCAAAGATGCGAAGGCGTAATCAGAATCGCAAAGCTCATCCGTACAGCTCACGACGACGAGGAAATTCTCGTCGAAAAATTCCTTGCTGTATCCGTAAACGAAAGACTCATACTCCGTGCCGAGCGCCTCTCTTCTTGTGCGTATAAACTTGACGGTGGCCTGCATCGGATTAAGATCGTCGTCAAGCGGCAAATCCGTCGCATCCGGCTTGTTCAGCATGGCGTTCGGCAGGATCTCACAGCGTTCAAGCTGGTATGTTATCTTCTGCTTCTCGTAATCCTCAGCACCTATCTCGACAAAAAGATGCCGTACCCGGCAGCTGTCATACGTTACTGTATCGGGGAGGTGATATCGTCTCAGATGGAGGGTCATTTTCAGTTCGTCCGTCGTGATGGAGTCAAGATCGAACACGATCTTGCCGTCATCCTCCGGAAGGCGTACGGCAATGAGGAGCTTTTTTTTGAAATACGGATCGTCGTATGTCCTTTTCTCAAGGAACGTATCGTATGTAAATGCCGAATCCCTCTGTGCAAAATCATTGACATAGCGGGAAAGATAGGCATTAAGCTCCGAGCTTTTGCGGATCACACTTATACGCACACCGTAATCAGTGTTTTCCCTGCATACTGTGTTGACGTAAAAGGCTTTGAAGTCAACCTCCTCACGCACGCTTTTGACTCCGCACTTTTCGATGACTTCCTTCGGCGAGGAATCGCTCACGCAATAGAGGTAATAGTCCCCGTTGTCATACGCCGCCGCGTATTTATCGGAGGCGTAACCCTTTACGGAATATATCTTAGTACCGACGGAAAGATACACCGCCTCGCCGTCGCGCACCTTATAGCTCGAGGCATCGGCACTTTTCGGAACAGAAAACATTATCTTTCCGAGCTGTTTGTCCGCAAAATTATCGTCAATAATATTGTACGTATTAAAATACTGTGTACCGTTCAGAATAAAATAGTCCTTCCACTCGGCCGGCGGCTCGCTCAGATCATCCATGATGCCGAGCACATTCATTATTCCGATAACAAAAACGCAGAATATTGCTATGATAACGACCAGAATGTTCGTGGATCTGGACAAAGGACCACCTCCTTCGGAAATTCACACGGATGTATGCTTTCAGGCGTTTTCTGCCGCCGCTGCGATGCACTCACCGAGTCGGGCATAGCCCTCTGCGTTCAGATGAGCCTGATCCGCAAACTGAGGATACGGCGCATCGTACTCCTTATTTGGATCGTAGTCCGGATTCATGACTACCGCACTGTGGCAATAATGCTTCCAGGTAAAGCGGTTGATCCCGCTCGTGTGCCAAGCGTCACAACAGAAGAGATTATATTCACCTGCAATCTTCTTTATAAGCTCCGCCATGGTCTCAAGCGATCTGCCGCTTCCCTCCGGCCACTCGGTATATCCGTCGACCGGAACCCAGTCGTACTGTCCGTTGCAGTGCGGAGTTACGAGCATAATGTGACATCCGAGATTATCGACCGCGTCAAGAAGCGCATAGATGCGCTCGATGACATACGCAAATTTGCCCCGGAGCGTATCATTGGCCGGGTACATGTCGCCTTTTTCGCCATACTCCATATGGCGCTCGTTATATGCGCCGAGCAGGATGATAAGGTCCGCCCAGCGGACCATATTGCCGGTGAGCGGTCCCAGTTTGCCGTTCACTCCGGTCGTGGGATCGTACACGGGACCGTCAATGCTCGTGCCCGCCTGCCCGTCGACCATGTCGATAAGCCCGATCCCGCCGTTTGCATGAGTGCGGATATTACACCCGGTGATGCGGGCAAACTCCTTCTGCCATCTGCCGTCGGGAGTTATCGAATCTCCTATTACAAGGACGTTCTTTCTATACCACTTGCTATGCTCAGCCATTGTTTTTCTCCTTTGATCCTTACGGTTTTATTTAGATGAAGAGTGACACTGTCACTCAAAAGACAAGCCTGATAGAGTAAATTTTACCACGTTTTTATGAACATTTCAAGAGGAGAGAAAAAAGACGGCGCAGATCGGATTA
>CAYVUJ010000183.1:0-3804 GCA_964454825.1 uncultured Lachnospiraceae bacterium
CTTTTTCACAGAAAAGGCGTCGTTTATCTGAGCCCACACGCGACTGTGGACATAGCTGTCCACCTTCTCGCTTCGCTCTCTTATCAGTCTGGAGCCGAGGTTCAGCTTATAATCATCCATACTGGCAAAGCCAAAGTCCTGAGCAAGCTGATCATCATTCTCGGGGTATTTGATCTCCTGAATGTAGGTGAGGAGGACATCCATCCGTATCGTCTCACCCGCAAGCTCCGGGAATTCCCAGCACGGCTCGGGGATGGTGTAGGTCAGAGTCTTTCGCTCTCCGACCGAAAAAGCGCCGATGATCTGATCCTCAAAGCCCGGGAAGAGCTCGTTTGTGCCGAGTACGACCGACAGCGTTGTAGAGGAGCTTTCAGACAGCACCTCGGGCTTATCGGTAGGCTCGCCGAGGCGATATCCTTTGGACAGCGCATCGATAGGCTCGTCAAGCTCACCGCTCTCGCCGCGGCGGTATCCCTGATACGACACGCCGACGATGTCGCCCTTGGCGCATGCTCTGTCAGAAATATCGATCCAATCGCAGCCAAGTACGGAGTTTCGCCGTGCGACGTTTGCGATCTCCACCTCGCTGACCTCGGTATTGCCAACATATACCTCGAGCCCCTTGTACTTGCCGGGCTTGAGATAGTCGGTAAGATCGTAGTCGTAGCGGTATCGCAGATCATTTTCAAACGCTTTCAGTCCGCAGGCGGCAAAAGCGACACCAACAAAGATCACGCAGAGGAGAAATGCTGTAAGCTTCAGTGTTTTTTTCATAATAGGACCCTCCATGAAACTGTTTTCGAGGAATCTGATTGCTTTATTGTACCACATTTCAGGGAAGATGTGAATACTTTTTCAAAAATCTTTTTCCGTGCAAAGCGCGAGCACCGCGCGGGAGCTGATAAAGGCGATTATCGCATAGAACACAACGATCTCCAAGCCATCGTACACCATGGAACGAAGCGCGGAGAGTGTCGGCACCCAGTTCGCCCTGACGAAGGATGTAAACGCCCTCACCAGCATTTTCAGAAACGGCACGGCAAACTGGACAAGGACCGCGAAGTTAACAGCGCTTTTGAGTGAGTATTTGCGGGAACAGTCGTGCGATTTGTACATCCTGTAAAAGGCGGATGTCATGATCCACACCCCGAACGCGAGCGCGACCGCCGCAAAAAATTCCGACAAAAGCGAAACGCCCGACAGTATCGCATCATAGTCGGAGCGCTCAGCGGCATCCGGACCGAGCCCCATGCCGTCGGTGAAAAACTGGCATGCGGAGTCAAGCAGGCATTTCAAGGCGTAGAATCCCATAATGCACGATGCGCTTTTGGTGCCGGAGGTGTATATTGCAAGGGTTATCAGGGTATACGCGGCCGCAGTGGACACACAGAAAAACGCAAGTCCTCCCCACCGGAGAAACATCTCACAACTCTCGGTGACAGTCGCGCTTCGCGAGCAGAAAAGGCAGGCGGCATAAAAAGCTCTGCTGACGATTCCGGGAACCATTATACAAAGAAACGCCCGCAGGAAAAAACGGGACGACGTCCGGACACTGTTTGGTTGTCTTACCATATTTACTCTCTTTCCGGCTGATATGCTGGTATTTTCACAAGTTACATGGTATCATGCGGCGCATTAAAAATGCGAGTGGTATTTGTAAACATTTGCATCCGGGAGCATATATTTTATAAAAAACGATCATTTCGGAGGAAAAAATGGATCTCAACGCAAAAATGGATTACTCCGCGCTTTGCCGCGAAGTTGACATGTTGACAGAGAAATACCCTTTCATAACGAAGAGCGTGCTCGGAAAATCTATCGGCGGGCGGGACATTTTCCTGCTCTGCGCCGGGGATGCGACGGCCGAAAAAAGCGTGGTCTATGTCGGTACGCACCACGCCATGGAGTACATAACCTCGGCGCTGCTTTTGCGCTTCCTTTGGGAGCTGGGCGACACCGTCCAATGCGGCTCAAGGCTCTTCGGGACGGACATCAAGCGAATGCTCGCCAGACGGCGCATCATGGTGATTCCGATGCTCAACCCCGACGGCGTCGAGCTTCATCTGAACGGCATGTGGGAGGGATTCCCCCTCGCCGAGCGTACGGCGCAAATGAGCGGCGGAGACTACTCGCGCTGGCAGGCGAACGCGCGCGGTGTCGACCTGAATCACAACTATGACGCGCTTTTCGCGGAATACAAGGCAATCGAGGCTGAGCGCAGCATCACCGCAGGGCCGACACTGTATTCCGGGGTCGCGCCGGAAAGTGAGCCGGAGACGGCGGCGATGTGCACACTGCTCCGGTACGATCCGACGGTGCGGACCGTGGTGTCCCTGCACACGCAGGGCGAGGTGATCTACTACGGCGGAAGCGCCGCGGTGGTGGGGTCACGATCGCTCGGGCGCACGCTCGCGAGGATGACCGGATACACACTCGACGAGGCGGAGGATACCGCATCCTACGGCGGGCTGACGGATTGGGTGGTACGCGAGCTGGAACGGCCCGCGTTCACTGTCGAATGCGGGCTCGGGGAGAATCCGCTCCCCTCCGAGGACGCCTTCGGTATATACGCAAGGCTCCGGGAGGCACTCTTCTGCATGCCGTATCTGGTGTAAGGGCGATCTCAGGCGATGCGATCCCGGCCGGATGCGATTCACCGGGGAACGACCGTGACGGATGCGATTCACCGTGGAACGACCGCGACGGATGCGATTCACCGGGGAAGAGTGTCCGTGACGGATGCGCCCCCGGGGAGTATCATTGCCGAGCAGCGCCGTCGGGCCGCAAAGTACCACGCAAAAAGTCCCAAGCACAAGGCCTGGGACTTTTTCACTTGACTTTTACTTAGTCGCTGATGTAGGGGAGAAGAGCGAGCTGACGGGCGCGCTTGATAGCGACCGTGAGCTGACGCTGATGCTTTGCACAGCACCCGGTCACACGGCGGGGGAGAATCTTTGCTCTCTCGGAGATGAACGCCTTCGCGCTCTGTGCACTCTTGAACTCCTTGAAATCGATCTCATCGACCTTGTCTGCGCAGAACTGGCAAACCTTCTTACGACGGCGCATCTGCGGCTTAGCATAAGAACGCTCCGGGCGCTCTGCTGCCGGCGCGGCATTCTCCTCAGCGGGAGCTGCAGTCTCGGCTACTGCTTCTGCCGCAGCCGCAACGATGTTTTCATTGTTATCCATTATTGTTTCCTCCTTGTTAAAGCGGTGACTCAGAACGGAAGTCCGTCTTCGTCTGCGATATCTTCAAATTTCGGCGCCTGCGCACTCTGATTCACAAAGGACGGCGCGCCATAGTTATCGGGGACATATGACCCCTGCGCCTGTGAGCTCTGCCCTGCGTTCTGACGGGACGGACCCTCGTTTCTGGAATCAACGAACATAGCCTCGTCAACCACAACCTCGGTGGAATAACGGTTCTGTCCGTTCTGGTCGGTCCATTTTCTCGTCTGGATCGAACCGGTGACACAGATCGAGCTGCCCTTTACGAAATACTTCGTAATAAACTCGGCAGTCTGTCTCCACGCGGTGCAGTTGATGAAATCCGCCTGCTGCTCGCCGCCGTCCTTCGGTCTGTAATTACGGTTGACCGCAACGGTAAACGATGTGACGGATATCCCGCTCTGCGTTGTCTTAAGCTCCGGGTCGGAGGTCAGACGTCCGGCGAGCACGACCTTGTTAAGATTGAGATTGGCCATCTGCTTTCCTCCGAATCCGCTCAGGCCTCGGCTTCAACCGTCTTTCTGACGGGAGCAGTGACCACCGAACGGAAGATTCCCTCGGTGATGCCGAAAACGC
>CAYVUJ010000184.1:0-3796 GCA_964454825.1 uncultured Lachnospiraceae bacterium
CTTCTCGGTGATCTTTGCGTCATACTTGCGGACGTCGGTCTCATCGGTCGTGCAGGTGAACACAGCCTGTGCAGTGTTGTCATCCGCCCACTCCCATCCGGTGAGCACGTATGTACGTCCGAGCGCAGGAATCTCCTCGGTCTGGCTGTCGGTGTATGTCTCGCCGTCAAACACGACCGTCGCGGTGTGAAGCGTGCTTCCGCTTTCATCGGCGGTCGGCTCGGTGACGACAGTCGACTTGATCTCCGCCTCGACGGTCACAACGTGCGCCGCATCGTTCACGCAGGTGAGGGTAACGCTTGCCGCACTGTAGCCGTCCCACTCCCACTTCGGCTCGCCGTACTTGTGGCCGAGGGCATCGACAGTCACGGTATTGTCGTTGGTGTATGTCTCGCCGCCGAAGGTGACCGTCGCGGTGTAGGTCACAGAACCTGCCTCTTCACAGGTCGCATCCTTACGATCCTTCTCGGTGATCTTTGCGTCATACTTGCGGACGTCGGTCTCATCGGTCGTGCAGATGAACACAGCCTGTGCGGTGTTGTCGTCCGACCACTCCCATCCGGTGAGCACATACGTACGTCCGAGCGGAGGAATTTCCTCGGTCTGGCTGTCGGTGTATGTCTCGCCGTCGAAGGTCGCCGTCGCGGTGTGGAGAGTGCTTCCGCTTTCGTCGGCAGTCGGCTCGGTGACAACAGTAGACTCAATCTCCGCCTCGACGGTCACGACATGTGTCGCATCGTTCGCGCAGATGAGGGTAACGCTTGCCGCACTGTAGCCGTCCCACTCCCATTTCGGCTCGCCGTACTTGTGGCCGAGAGCCTCGAGAGTCTCGGTCATGTCAGCGGTATATTCCTTGCCTTCAAAGGTGACAGTCGCAGTGTAGATCACGCTGCCGTTTGTCTCGCAGGTCGGCTCGGTACGCTGCTCGCTGACCACAGCGTCGACCGTGAGGACGTCGCTCGGATCTGTCGTGCAGGTGAACACAACCTGTGCAGAGTAGTCGTCGGACCACTTCCACTCGGTGAGTACGTAAACCTTTTCGGCTGCCTCTGTAACAGTGATCTTGCCGCAGATCACATCGAATGCTATCTCGTTTCCGTCAACATCGAACATATCCTCGTCGCTGATGACGACTTCAACGTCATACTCGCCAGCGGCTATCCCTGCGGGAACACTGACGGTGTATGTAGCAAGCGTCACGTCATCACTGCCGAGCGCGCTTGCGCTGACCCACTCGAAGGACACGCCGTTTTCCTCAGCGTTCTCACCCTCGGTCGGGCCGATCACAGCATAATCCGGGATCGCTTCTGCCGCAGCCGCGCCGGTGATCTTCATGGGAGAAGGCACCTTGACCCAAATGCGCGCAGATGTAAGCGCCGCCGCATTGAGAGCGCGCACGGTGAGTGCGACCTCGCCGCCGGCTGTGGTGGACTCGCCGGAGCCGACGAGGATCGTGGGCTCGGTAATAGCCTGGATGACAGTGATCTTGCCGCAGATCACCTCGAACTCTATCTCGTTTCCGTCAACATCGAACATATCCTCGGCACTGATGACGACTTCGACATCATACTCGCCAGCGGCTATCCCTGCGGGAACACTGACGGTGTATGTAGCGAGCTCCGCGTCGTTACTGCCGAGTGCGCTTGCGCTGACCCACTCGAAGGATACGCCGTTTTCCTCAGCACTCTCGCCCTCGGTCGGGCCGATCACAGCATAATCCGGGATCGCTTCTGCCGCGACTGCGCCGGTGATCTTCATGGGAGAAGGCACCTTGACCCAAATGCGCGCGGACGTAAGCGCCGCCGCATTGAGAGCGCGCACGGTGAGCGCGACCTCGCCGCCGAGAGTGGTAGTCTCAGCGGAATCGACAACGATCTTCGCTCCGGCAACGACGGTGATCTTGCCGGAGATAACCTCAAACGCTACCTCGTTTCCGTCAACATCGAACATATCCTCGTCACTGACGACAAGCTCGACGTCATACTCGCCTGCCTCGGTTCCTTCGGGAACGCTGACAGTATATGTCACAAGCGCCGCGTCGTCACTGCCGAGCGCGCTTGCGCTGACCCACTCGAAGGATACGCCGTTTTCCTCAGCGTTCTCACCCTCGGTCGGGCCGATCACAGCATAATCCGGAATCGCTTCTGCCGCGGCAGCCTCGGTAATCTTCATGGGAGAAGGCACCTTGACCCAAATGCGCGCAGATGTAAGCGCCGGTGCATTGAGAGCGCGCACGGTGAGCGCGACCTCGCCGCCGTCGATCGTAGTCTCAGCGGAGCTGAGCACGAGCTGAGGCTTCGCGTCCTCGGCTGTGACGGAGAACGGTATCCCCGTCACAAGGAGAATCGTGCAAAGCACGAGTGAAAGAATCCTCTTCATACTTAGTATCTCCTTTGACAATTTCTTTCAAGCTTATTTGCGGAATTGACTTATTAAGGGGAATCGGCATTCTTGAATTTATTTTGCTTCTTTTTTCTTCTTAGCCTCAGCCTTAAGCCGAAGCTCAGTAGACAGGATCTTTTTGCGAAGTCTGATCGACTTCGGGGTCACCTCGAGCAGCTCGTCCTCGGCGAGGAACTCTATCGCCTCTTCAAGGCTGAACACTGTCGGGGGGGTGAGAAGCAGCTTCTCATCGGCTCCGGAGGAGCGGATCGAGGTGAGGTGCTTCTTCTTGCACACGTTGAGCGAAATATCCTCCATTTTGGGGCATTCGCCGACGATCATGCCCTCGTAGACGGGGGTCTGAACGCCGATGAACATCGCACCGCGGTCCTGGCAGTTGTACAGTCCGTAGGAGGTGGACTCGCCCGCCTCGGACGCCACGAGCGATCCGGTATAGCGCATGGTGATCTCACCCTTATACGGCTGATATCCGTCGAAAAGCGAGTTCATCACGCCCTCTCCGCGTGTATCGGTGAGGAACTGCGCACGGTATCCGATAAGGCCGCGCGCGGGAATGAGGTACTCGATCTTCATACGGCTGCCGACGGGGGCCATCGTGATAAGCTCGCCCTTGCGGGAGCCGAGCTTTTCGACCACGGCGCCGACCGCGTTCTCGGGAACATCGACGAACACGCGCTCCATCGGCTCGCACTTCACGCCGTCGATCTCCTTGTACAGCACCTGAGGCATCGAGCAGGAGATCTCGAAGCCCTCGCGGCGCATCGTCTCGATAAGTATGGAAAGATGCATCTCGCCGCGTCCGGCGACCTTGAACTGCTCGGTTGTGTCGCCGTCCTTCACGCGCAGCGAGACGTCGCGAAGCGTCTCCTTATACAGCCTCTCGCGTATCTGGCGGGAGGTGACGAACTTGCCCTCGCGCCCGGCGAAAGGGCTGTCATTGACCGCGAATGTCATCTCCATCGTCGGCTCGGAGACCTTGACAAACTCGAGCGCAGTCGTATCCTGCGGTGAGCATATGGTGTCGCCGATCGTGAGATCTGCGGCGCCCGAGAAGCAGACGATATCTCCGACAGTAGAGCTTTGGACCGCCGCCCTTTCAAGGCCGTCGATCTGATAAAGCGAAACCACCTTCATCTTCTTGGCGGGGGCGTCAGGGTCGTGATAGTTAACGATCGCCGCCTCCTCGCCGACATGCACGGTGCCGCGCTCGATACGTCCGATGCCGATGCGTCCGACATACTCGTTGTAATCGATCGAGGAAACGAGAATCTGGAAGGGCTCGTCCGGCTCCCCCTCGGGCGCGGGTATGTACTCAAGGATGACATTGAACAGCGGATCGAGGTTCGTCCCCTGCTCATACGGGGAGAGCGAGGCTGTTCCCGCGCGCCCCGAG
>CAYVUJ010000185.1:0-3790 GCA_964454825.1 uncultured Lachnospiraceae bacterium
AGAGTTTTTCCGCCCTTCGATCCTGTCGGAATCTCGGTTACTCTTTTTGCCTGTTACGACGAACCATCAAACCATCCCACAAAGTCATATCCGTCTGTTTCTAATATAGGCAGTTCATAAAGACCTACTTCAGAAGTATAAGTTCTCGCAGAATCAGAGATTTGATTATTCAGATCAATAGAAGCTAGGTAAGCATCATTGTGCGCAATATTATAATTTATTGAGTATTCTTCTTTTGGCAGTATGGGTAAAATCGTTTGTTCTACTATTTTTATATTGCATACCGAACAGTGCGAACCTTCTGTTAAACCTGTTTCGGTATAAGTAGGTTCAACAGCCGGATCAATTACTATAGTATGACCTGTTGCAGAAATTACCGTATTATCGAGCGTGATTTCAGCTATGCCGTTTTCATCGCTGAAATATTTATCGCAATTCGTGCAATGCCAATATGCAATATTGCCGTTTTGGGTGCAAGTTGCCTGTTTAGCTGCTGTTGATTCCATAACATGAGTATGTTTAACCGGAGCAGGTAGGAGTTCCACATCATATCCTGCATTGTATCTTCTGATAAGCGTAACATCTTTACCATTAATAACATCATCGCCGTTTACATTAGCGGCTGACTCATTAATTTCAACAGTATATCCGGCATTATATCTCCTGATAAGCGTAACATCCTTACCGTTTATAGTTCCGTCATTGTTAGCATCGCCCGGAATATAATCAATTATAGTTACTATACCGTCAACAACATCAAAACTTAAATCGTGCAAATTTGTATCATAGATATCTCCGGATTCATATGAACATTTTATCAAAAGCTCCTCGCCAGGAGTAATACCTTCTGTAACATTGAACGATAAAACTGCAATTATACCGTCATCTGTTGAAACCTGATCAAGAGAGTCCCAGTTTAAATAACATGGATTGATCAAGGCAGGAGCAGTATAATCAAGAATTTCAAACGCTGTACCGTTAGTTGCAGCTATCAATGTTAGTCTATTATCATAAGTAATTTTAATTTTTGCACCGGCAACTCCCGGATTATTTGCAATTGATATGCTTACATCAACACTCGTGTTATCAGCAGAATACTTGCTTTCTACAATAAGCGTTGGATTATCATAATTGCTCGCTGCAAATGCTGTTAACGCACTAACAGGAATGTATGACAAAACCATCACAGCCACTAAAAGCAAAGATACGATTCTATTTTTCAAAACAATATCCTCCTAACTTTATTTTACGGTTATAGAGCCGTTCATTGTTTTTAAGGTTACATCATCCAAATTAACATCATAGATATCTCCGTTTGCATATGAACAAGCAATCTCAAAAACATCTCCGACAGATGCGTTGCTCGGAATAACAAATGATAGAGTTAAAATCACACCGTTTTCGTGTGACTCCTGATCCAATGAATCCCAGTTGAAATAACACGGACTGGATAGAGGAGGTCTCGTATAATCCAATTCTGCGAAGGCTTCGCCAAGATTTGCGGATGTCAGGGTTAAATTCTTATCATAAGCAATTTTAATTTTTGCACCAGCAATGCCCGGATTATTTTTAATTTGCAGTTTAACTTCGACCGTTTCTCCGGCTTTTGCAGTTGCTGTGCTTACAAAAATTGCAGGCTTTGTAATCTCATTGTATAGTGCAGTAACAGTAAGATCGGATTTTATATAGTTAAACAACTTATCCCAGCCGTCAAATACATATCCGTCTCTCGTAGGCTGCGTAGGAGCGGTAGCGCCTTTTCCATCCTCGACAGTTTCGGTTTTTAACACGGTTCCGTCCCAATCCTTAAAAGTAACCGTATATGTAACAGGCGCAGGCGGCGCAGGAGGATCTACAGGATCAACTGTTACGCCTACATATCCGCTGTCGATTTCCGTACCGTTGCTGAGAACCAAGATCAAGTGAAGTTCATCATTGACATACGCATTTACAACGCTTACGCCGTCAGTACCGTTTGAGCCATTCTTTCCGTCAGATCCGTTGGTACCGTCTTTGCCATCCTGACCATCTACTCCGTCCTTACCGTCTTTTCCGGCAAGCGAAGCAAGCCAATCCTGCAATGTACCTGTATATCCGGTTTCAACCGCAAGTTCATATGCAGATTTGCCATTCGTGCCGTTGACACCGTCAGTTCCATTCTTCCCATCTTGGCCAACAAGAGAAACAAGCCATTCCTGAACAGTTCCATTGAAACCAGTCTCAACAGCAATTTCATACGCAGAGGCACCGTTATCGCCATTAGTTCCCTGCGGACCTACAAGTGCGGTAAGCCATTCGGTCATTGTACCTTTGAAACCATTCTCGACTGCAAGCTCATATGCAGATTTGCCATCGTTTCCGTTTATACCATCAATTCCATCAGCGCCATTCTGACCGACAAGTGTTTTCAGCCATTCAGTTTCTGTTCCGGTATAGCCTTTTTCCACAGCAATTTCATATGCAGATTTGCCGTTCACACCATCTTTTCCGTTTGTGCCGGCTTTGCCGTTTTCGCCAACAAGAGAAGCCAACCACTCGGTAACCGTGCCGGTGTAGCCATTCTCTACGGCAAGTTCATAAGCTGATTTACCTGTTCTGCCTGCGAGAGATGCTATCCACTGTTCTTCCGTGCCTGTATATCCATGCTTTACAGCAATATCGTAAGCGGAAGCGCCATCTACGCCGTCTTTACCTGCTACGCCTACAAGAGAAGCAAGCCAGTCCTGTAAAGTGCCTGTATAACCGTTTTCTTTTGCAAGCTCATACGCAGATTTGCCGTTTTCACCGCCGACACCCTGAATGCCCTGTGCTCCGACCAATGAGGCGAGCCAATCGGTCATAGAACCGACATAACCGTTCTCGACAGCAAGCTCATATGCAGACTTCCCGTCGACACCGTTTGCGCCGTCTTTACCGTCCTTGCCGTCAGCGCCGTTCTTACCGATTAAAGAATCGAGCCAATCGGAGAGAGAACCGCTAAAGCCGTTATCTTGTGCCAACTCATATGCTGATTTGCCGTCAGCACCGTATGCGCCGGTTTCACCTGCCAGCGAAGCAAGCCAATCGGCTTCTGTTCCCACAAAGCCGTTGTCTTTTGCAATTTCATATGCGGATTTGCCGTTTGTGCCTGCTGCGCCTTTCAGAGAATCCAACCACTGTACGGCTGTTCCTTCAAAACCGTACTCACAAGCAATCTCATAAGCTGATTTACCGTCAGCGCCTCCGCCTGTACCTGAAGCCGGAGCCTTAAGAGATTCAAGCCACTGCTGCTCGGTGCCTGCAAAGCCGTATTCTTTTGCAATTTCGTATGCAGATTTGCCGTCTTTACCATCGACTCCATCCTTACCGTCTGCGCCGTCTTTACCGTTCGATCCTATCAGAGAATCAAGCCACTCGGTTTCTGTTCCGGTATAACCTTTCTCAACAGCTAATTCATATGCAGACTTTCCGTTCTGTCCGTCTACACCATCTTTACCGTTGGTACCATCCTTGCCATCAGCACCGTTTATACCATCTTTGCCTGCTGCACCGACAAGAGAAACAAGCCATTCCTGAACAGTACCTGTGTATCCGTTTTCCAGTGCAAGATCATAAGCGGACTTACCGTCAGTACCATTCTGTCCGTCTTTACCATCAGAACCGTTTGCACCATCTTTTCCATTTGCGCCTACGAGCGATGCAAGCCAATCCTGAAGCGATCCGTTGAATCCGTTTTCCAGTGCAAGATCATAAGCGGATTTACCGTCATCACCGTTCTGACCGTCTTTACCGTCTGTACCATTTGTGCCAT
>CAYVUJ010000186.1:0-3788 GCA_964454825.1 uncultured Lachnospiraceae bacterium
GCTGTCGGCGCGATCCATCCTGTGGCATATATATTGCGTGTCTTTCGAGAATGCGTTGCAAAAAAGCGCCAGCTTCGCTATAAGGGCAACAAGAACCAAAAGCGCCGTGAAAGTGAAAATAGCGCCAAAAAAATTCGCTTCATCCATGGTCGATGTCTCCCTTCCATTTATATTTCCGGCAACCGAAAGGCATAAACAGTATTGTTTATGCCCTTTGGTTGCCGCCTCCCGCTTTGGGAGGCGGCGCTTTTCCGTAATTTACACGGGAAAGTGCTGGATAATAGAACTGATTATAAATCAAATCCTATTAATCTGTTACTTGGGTTACATTAAATCTCTTTACTCTTTAACAATATTCACAGTGTATACCTGAGTAACACCGCTAATATCGGTAATTGCAATACTCAGGCTATCCGGTATATGCGGACCAAAAATTTTAAGCAGATCATTAAATACCCAGCTACCATTCGGAACATTATCTACAATGCCGTTGATTTCATGAGTTATGGGTGCGTTATCATTATCTTCAATATCGCAACCAACCACCACAGTGTCAATGTGTTCTGCTTTATCATTGACAGCGGTCTCAATAATAGTTCCTACCTGATGAACTGCCGCTCCCTTGGCGGCGATATCGTTTTTCAGGTGAAGATTAATGGACTTGCTGCCATCTTCCTCTGTTGTCATTTCATCGTCAAACCAAGCCTTACCTTTGGTTAACGGATTTTTTTCCAGATTTTTATTAGCATCAGCAATACCCTTAACCATCGCCTTGCTAACCGCCATGTGGGCTGTTACATTGAGATCCTTATCGTAATCGTAACCGAAGCTATCCGGCTCAAGCTCATGCTGAGTAGCAAAGAGATTTACGCCGAGATCGATATAAGGCGGCTCATCAGCTTTGGCTGCATCGTAGTTTGCATTATTGTCGACATCCTCGGGCATGCAAACCATGAGAGTTACTGCTTGGCAAGAATCATCCGGGTTAGTAATATTCTTGTCGTTATCATACTCCGGAGCAAGCAGGTGATCTTCACCATCTACATCTGCGAGTTCGGAAAGCTTATGCCAGCCATCCTCTCCCGGTGCATTAATTGCAGCCTCACGTGCGGAGTAGGATCCATCTTCCGCTGCCTTGAATACGTTTACTCCGTCAAGTACAGCGTACTCTATGTAGTCGGACAGATAAAATTTGTTACCAAGTATGTTTGTAGAGCCAAGCTCTTTTGCTACATTGATACCGAGGGAGTACTTCAGCGCAAGTGTACCGGCGTTGACAACTCTAAGGTATACAACCTCAACACGGCCGGGCTCCCAGAGTGCATCTTTATCGAAGATGTTAGTCGTCGGTTCTACACGTTTCCAGTCAACCACAGGGTTCTTATCTTTATCGAGCTTAACATTGCCGAATTCATCTGTCTGTAATGTTCCCACTTCCAGCTCGATGTCGAGAATTCCGGTAACGATCGTGTTCTTACCGGAAGATACGGTATCGCTAAACCACGCAAATGTGGAACCGATGAGCATTGCCATGCACATCAGCATGGAAAGCATGCTGGCAAGCAAAGCTCTTTTGGTATTTTTTGCTTTTGTCATTGTATTTTACTCCTTTTAAATTTTTTGATCAATAACAATATGTAATCCGGTCTTTCCCGGCGAATATCGTTATTCATCGGATAGATAGGCAATCAGAATATTTTAGCGGCCTTCGATTGCCGTTCAACATTCCCCAAGGGAGGATAAAATCTGCTCTCATGGGTGAGAGCGGCGTGTATAAGACAGAAAATCGGTTCCTGTCTTATTCTCAGTCCTTACCAACTACAGGATATTCGTTTTCATCAGTTTCTGGTGAGAAGTTCAAACCGGCGTCATAGTCGGTGCCGAAGCCGTCGGCCTCAAGCTCAGCCTGAGTAGCAACTACTTTAATGTCGAATTCGCAAGACAGGGTGTCCATAATATTATCCAGGTTGATTTCATCTGTATACACCGGGTAGTCTTCCTCATCAAGGATAACATTGCCCTCTTCATCGGTCTCAGGTACGTATATTTCATCTTCCTCAGACACGAGAGCTGTAGCCTTCCGTCCGTTCTTCAGATTGAAGTCGTCATCTTTATAGCCCCATTCTTCAATCTCTTCTTCAGGCGCCCAGTATGCGATCATAACGAACTCTTGTTCAGATTTGTCTGTATCTGCGTATTTGCCGGTAGCAGGTGTCAGCTCGCCCTCAAAAAGGTCGCCGTCACCCACAGATGTCACACCTAACCAATCGCAATAAATATCTTCAAGCTCAAGTATCGCAGGCAAATCATCACGAGAAAGTTCACCAGTTTTTACATCAATAGCGTCTTTTAATTCCTCCAGGCTACCTTTGAAAACGGCAACCTTGATTGCATACATGAGACATGCACTATTGGTGTAATAAGAAGTATCAGGATTATATCTATCATCGGGTTCAAGGACAAAGTTCACCATGACATCAGCAAGATCGACGGCGTATTTCACCGCAAGAGATCCCGTATTCACCACTTTCAGCTCTTTCAGGTGAATCTGTCCGGGTTCCCATTTGGTGTTGGTGCCAAACACACGATCGTCGACATTAGCAATCGATTCATACCCATCGCTTTCCTCGGACGGTTCGCCTGTTTTTAGCTTAAGGTCAACTTTCAAGTTTCCGGCAACAATCTTATTATTACCGTACGTCTCGGTATCGGTGAACCACGCAAACGTGGAACCGATGAGCATTGCTGCAGACAGCATCATGGAGAGTACGCTGGCAAGCAAAGCTCTTTTTATGTTTTTGCTTTTTGTCATTGTAGTTTTACCTCCTCTTAAATTTTTGATCAATGACAATTTATGTAATCGGGGTATTCCCCGTTCACATCTCAACTGTTTTCGGACGACTGTTCATCCGCAGAGTCGGCCGCACTCTCAGATTTTTCGCCGCTGTTCTCCATCTTCGCCATCATTTGCTGCATCTTTTCCATCATGCGCTGTGTCTCAGCTTGATCGGCTTCGATTTTGTCTCTTTTCGCCTGCAGCTCGGCTTCGATTTTGTCTCTTTCCGCCTGCAGCGCATGCTGCTGTTCCTTCTTGTATCTGCGGAACAACCGGATGCTGTTGACACCCTGTATCAGGATCAAAATCAGGAACGGAAGGAAGATACAAACAATATAACCAGGTGTGGTTTTCAGAAACTGGAAGAAATACCCCAGTCCGGGCAGACGCATCTTATACTGACCGAGCACGAAGTCGTATGTAACGATTTTTTCATCGTTGGCATCGGTTGTCGTACCGTAGGTGATAAATCCGGGATGTCCCTCCGCGTCCTCTGTAAGCTCACGAATTTTATGGGTTACAACCTTGCCGTAGCTGTCCGTGTTGGTAGACTGAAAGGTGATGATATCGCCGACCTTCAAAGTGGAGGGATCGTCGACCTCCTTGGAGAGGATCACGTCTCCTGAATTGAAGTCGGTCTTGCTCATGGAGTCTGACCGAACAATGAACGCCTTGTAGCCGAAAATACTGCGATCATTGCGGTCAAAGGTATTGACCGACACAATCGTAAAGATCATCATACATACGGCCAGCACTACGATAAGCCATGTAAAGATGCTTTTTATAATATTCAGGACTTTTTTCATTTAAAGATCTCCTTAGTCGAACAGCTTGTTCGGGTTATTTTTGGTTTGTACTGCATCAGCATTCATAGAGAAAGTAAGGTCCAAGTTTTGCGCACTGTTGCCGGCTTCTTCCGGAAAATGGAAGTAGACCGTCAGCTCGCGCCGTT
>CAYVUJ010000187.1:0-3734 GCA_964454825.1 uncultured Lachnospiraceae bacterium
AGCGAGTGCAGTTCATTCCTGCACTCGCTTTTTTCTCCGGCGCCTGTGTTTTTTCGTCCGGCGCTCTGTGCGACGCAAATCATGACGCTTTTGGGAAAAAACAGTGCCGAAACCGTCGTTCGCACTGTCGATTTGCAGGCCAGCCGACATTTTTTGCGTTAATTTATACAATTTCGGGAAAGAAATTGTGTTTTTTTTCAAAAAAATCACAAAAACACTTGCGATTTTGATATAAAAGTGATATACTACAAATCAAGACATAGCAATACGTGGTAAGGACCATTAAATTCATGTAGCTCTAAATTCATGTATATAAAGGAGAACTCTTACAATGTCGGACTATAACACCAAAACCATCCGTAACGTATGCTTGCTTGGTCATGGCGGGTGCGGCAAGACGTCTCTGGCCGAGGCGATGCTGTACTCCGCTAAAGCGACCGACCGCCTCGGCAAAATCCCCGAAGGAAACACGGTCTGCGATTATGATCCGGAAGAGGTAAAACGCGGCTTTTCCGTCGGGCTTTCCATTGCCACATTCCAGTGGAACACCGTAAAGCTCAATCTTCTCGACGCTCCGGGCACCCTCGACTTCGAGGGCGAGGTGAAATCTGCCGTCCGCGCGGCGGACAGCGCCGTTATCGTCATCGACGGCAAATCCGGTGTGGAGGTCGGCGCGGAGCTGGCGTGGGAAAATGCGAAGGAAGCAGGAGTCCCCGCGGCGTTCTTTATCAACAAATACGACGACAGTGAGGCCTCGTTTGAGCGCGTGTTCACTGAGCTCAAGGAGCATTTCGGTCCCTCAGTCTGCCCTGTGCTCGTCCCGAGTAAGAAGAGCGGACACTTTGAGCTGATCGATCTCGTCGAAAATAAGCTCTACAGCTTCGACGAAAAGGGTAATCGTACCGACAGCGACCTCACCCCCCAGGCTGAGGCGATCGCCGAGAAGTACAAGGATGCTCTTAACGAGGCTATCGCAAGCACCAGCGAGGAGCTGATGGAGAAATACTTCGGCGGCGAGGAATTCACTCTTGAGGAGGCCGAGACCGCTATCCACGAGGGCATTATCGCGGGCGATATCATCCCCGTATACGCCGGAAGCGCTACCAATCTCTGGGGCGTGCGCGCGCTGCTTGACGCGATCGAGGGCTCGTTCCCGCGCTTTACCGCACGCAGGAACGAGACGGTGATCGAGGACGGCGAAGAAAAGCCGAAGCCTATCGAGCTTGACGGTGAATGCGCTCTGTTTGTGTTCAAGACCGTCTCCGACCAGTTCGGAAAGCTCTCCTTCTTCAAGGTGATGAACGGCACGCTGAAGCAGGATATGATACTGAAAAATTCCCACTCGGGTCAGGATGAACGCTTCGCGCACATCTACACGGTGCGCGGAAAGAAGCAGACCGAGGTGACCGAGCTGTGCTGCGGCGACATCGGCGTGATCCAGAAGCTGGCAAAGACAGCGACGAACGACACGCTCAGCGTCTCCGGTTCGCTCGAATATAAGATGATAGATTTCCCCGAGTCCTACATGGCCAAGGCCGTGTCCGCTGCCGGAAAGGGCGACGAGGACAAGATCGCACAGTCCATCCTGCGTCTTGTGGACGAGGATCCGACTCTGCGCTTTGAAAACAACGCGGAGACGAAGCAGATGGTCCTCTACGGAATGGGCGATATGCACATCGACACGGCAGTCTCCCGCTTGAAGTCCCGCTACGGGGTGACGGTGGAGCTCAAGGAGCCGAAGATCCCCTACCGTGAGACGATCAGAAAATCCGTGCAGGTTGAGGGCAAGCATAAGAAGCAGTCCGGCGGCTCCGGCCAGTACGGTCATGTCAAGATCACGTTCTCTCCCGGAGAGGCGGACGGCCTGACATTCACGCAGAGCGTTGTCGGCGGTAATGTGCCGAAGGGGTATTATCCCGCCGTCGAGAAGGGACTTCTCGAGGCTATGCAGGAGGGCGTGCTCGCGGGTTATCCGGTGGTGCAGCTTGCCGCAGACCTGTTCGACGGCTCGTATCACCCGGTGGATTCCAACGAGATATCCTTCAAGCTGGCGGCGCGCCTTGCGTACAAGGAGGGACTTCCGAAGGCAAATCCCGTGCTCCTCGAGCCTGTGGGTAAGCTCCTTGTGACGGTGCCGGAGTCGCTCGTCGGCGATGTGATCGGCGATCTGAACAAGCGCCGCGCGAGGGTGCTCGGTATGAATCCGGCGGAGAATCGCTCCGGATACACCGTGATCGAGGCGGATGCGCCGAAATCAGAAATGACGGACTATGTTATCACACTGCGTGCCATGTCGCAGGGACGCGGCCGCTTCTCCTTCCGGGTGGAGCGCTATGAGGACGTTCCCGCGAACATCGCCCAAAAGGTGATCGACGCCGCCAAGGCCGAAAAGGCGGATTGAGGATCTAGGAGTTAGGATTTGCGAGGGGGAACTTTTTTGGAAAAAAGTTCCCCCTCGCGCTCCCCTTCAAAAATCTTTGAAAGGGAGATATGGAGCTTGCCCTCAAGTCTGCGCAAAGGCCGTATCGGGATTCCAAAGGGGCAAGTGCCCCTTTGGCGGAGTCGAGAGGCGGAGCCTCTCGTGGGGTGTGGGGGGACCCCCCGCATGGGGTTTGGGGCGATAGCCCCAACACAGCAGAGATCCGCCCGAGGGCGAAGCCCGAGAGGCAATTATATTGATATGCCGACGCAGAAGTCTGCCCAAACCCGTTAACAGAGTTTCCAAAGGGGCAAGTGCTGTCACCAATTCTAAAATGCAATAATCTCAAAACGGAGCAATAAATGAAATCAACGAAAATTCTCTCGCTTATCCTTTTGTGTACACTTCTCCTCTGCGGATGCGGAATACGTCGCGTCGGCAGTGCGGATTCCGCAGGACCGCGTCAGACTGACGCATCTCCGGCGTCGGCGACGCCGAACGACGGGCAGACAGAGCCCGGGGCGCCGACCGATGCGCAAAGCGACGCTCAAAGTGACACCGTCACCAAAGAGCCGCCTGTTACCGAGCCGTCGACCGACGCACCGCCGGTTGATGCGCCCAAGGGAGACTACACCCCGCTTGTGTTCATGTATCACCTGATACTCGAACAGCCGTACAGTGCATACGAGGGCCTGTTCGTCCGTCCCTCGGAGTTCAAGGCGCATCTTGAGGTGCTGAACTCGCTCGGCTACCGCTTTGCGTTTGCGGATGAATATGTCGAGAATACGGAATATCCCACGGCGATTCTGACCTTCGATGACGGCTATGAGGACAACTACACGGAGATGTTTCCGCTGCTCAAGGAGGCAAACGCAAAGGCGACAATTTTCGTCGTGTCGTCGATGGTGAATGCTCCGGGATGCCTGACCGACGCGCAGATCAAGGAGATGGTCGACTCCGGCCTCGTGAGTATCCAAAGCCACACGGTGGCTCATCTTGAGCTCAAAGGGCAGAGCGCGGAGTTTATCGAAAATGAGATGGAAAGATCCATTTCGTTTCTCGAGGGGATTACTGGGCAGAAAATCCGCGCGATGGCCTATCCGGCGGGCAGATTCGATGAGGCAACCATGGCCGAGATCGCAAAGTACGTCGACTTTGCGTACACAACGGAACCGCCGTCACAAGCGTCTTTCGACAGCCCGCTTGCCATCCCGCGCGTACGCATAAACAGAGGGTGCTCCGAAAGCGCCTTCAGAAGCATCTGCGGGTATTGAGGGATGTGATATATGAGAATGAAGGATGTCTCCGCGGACAG
>CAYVUJ010000188.1:0-3733 GCA_964454825.1 uncultured Lachnospiraceae bacterium
AGGTGGCATCGTTCTTGCTATCAAAGAGACTGTAGGCATACCAGTGAAGTTTATTGGCCTTGGCGAAGGAGTAAATGATTTGAAACCATTTGATATTGAAGATTATATATATGGCTTATTTAAGGATATGATGTAAAAATGGAAAATGTATTATATTTAACTAATCTTTATGATTATTATGCCAAATTATTTACTGATAAACAAAAATCTTATTTTGAAGATTACTACTTTGATAATTTGACGATGGAAGAAATTGCTGAAAATAATAAAGTATCCAAAAATGCTATCTCTAAAACTTTAATTGAAGTTAAAGAAAAGTTACTAGAGTACGAGAATATTTTGCATTTATATGAAAATAAATTAAAAATATTAGAAATATTAGACGAAAATACTTTCAATAAGATTAGAGATTATGTATAATAAAAAACACTTAAAATGTTTAAGAGTTTTTTGTGAGGATATTTATGAAAGAGTTAGCAGAAAATTTATCTAAATATATATTTAGAAATTCATTTATTACCTTAGATGAACTTAAAGATATTAGTTTTATTCTAGATTGTTATTTTCGCGAGAAAATATATCAAGGCATTGAAGAATCTCCAAATAATATATATATAATGTCATATAGTTTTGAAACAAATACAATAATAGTTGTATATGAAAGTTTAAAAAAACGAATAATAGAAATCTATAATGAAAATAACTTTTATCATTATTTAAAAAAAGTTGCTTATTTTAATATTTCAATTATTATCTTTCTTTTTCATGAATTTCGCCATAGTATGCAAGCTTATGAAATGCAAAAAAAGTCTTTATTAGGTTCTTTATATCAAAAGTCTAGAGACTTTATTAGTAGAAAAGGCGAATATGCTATGTTCTATCGAGCAATATACAATAAATATCATGAACATTTTTCCATTGAAATAAATGCTAATTATATGGCGTGTTTATGGATAATAGAGGTGTTGGAATTGTTGGAATTTAATGATAGGGATTTTTATAAAGAACTGTTTATAAATAAATTGCAATATGAGTATTTTTTTGAAGAATATGAATCGTTTCATAAAGATGTCTTGGGCGATATGGATATTATTGAAAATTTAAGAAATACCTTACCAATTAAAGAACAAATATTAAATGGTATTTATGTTCCAGATCCTAAAACTATTGATATTCATGACTTAATATTAAAATAAATTTATTGATTTGTTGGAATTGATTTCAATAAAAGGGACAAAGTAGTTAATTAGGTAATTATGTAAATGTATTTACAATTATTCTCGATTATTTAATAATAAATGATATAATAAGGTTGTGAGGAAAGTGATTTCATGAAAATTCAAAAAACTTTAATGATAATTTTAGGTATAATGGTTTTATTTATGCCAATAATGGCTAGTGCCAAATGCGAAGATTACTCAGCTTCAGAATGTCCAAAAAATTCATGCAAAGTTGATGGTGAATCTTGTGTAAATGCTTACGTTGGAGAAGGATTTTGTCAAGAGACTAATGTGATAAATGCTTTAAGAGTAGTTGGCTATTTTCTTTTTATTGCTAAAATAATAATTCCTTTCATAATAGTTGGGTTCGGAATATTTGATTTAGCTAAAGCTGTCATGGGAGGAGAAGCTGATAAGTTAACGAAGCAATTAAAAACATTAGGGATTAGAGTTGTAATTGGAATTTTGGTATTTGCTTTACCAGCAATAGTTGATGCTATATTGGATGGAGTAAATGATTTAAGAGAAGACGAATCGGGTTATTCTATATGTCAGACATGCTTATTAGATCCATTTGCTTGTGAGAATGGCGAACCAACTGATATTTACGATTCTGGCGATATTTTTGTTAAACCAAGTGGTACAATTGGTCCAACTGATGGAACTACTAGTGTTCACACAACAATCGAGGCTACAACATCAGAACATTCAACAGCAGAAGCTACAACATCTTCAAGAACAACAAAACATGTTACAACAGCTTCTAAAGTTCCTGTAATAATTACTCCTGATGAGAGCTAAAACAAAAAAATAAGAGTTTTCATTTTGAAAACTCTTTTAGTTTGTTCAATGCCAGATGTTTGAAAATAAATGCATTACTTAAGGATGTAATTAAACCAAATATAATAATTGTGTTTTTAAATAAAGAGGGAATAAATTCAATTCCACCTTTAATAATTGAAATACCTAATATTAATATAATAAATGGTATTATCCCAATTACAAAACCAACAAGTAAAAATTTACTTTTGTTAAGTTCGACATTGTGTTGTATTTCTTTGTTGTTATTCATCATATCTTACCTCTATATCAATTATAATATAAAATCCAATATTTTTATAGTCAAATATAGTAAAAAGTAAAAAAAACTACTCAAAAGAGTAGTTATTCACTAATGGTGGAGAATAGGGGATTCGAACCCCTGACCCTCACGGTGCAAGCGTGATGCTCTAGCCAGCTGAGCTAATTCCCCATCAGCAACAAGATAATAATAACAAAATAATCCTTAAAAATCAAGTATTTTTTTAGTAATTCGTATTATATTATTAAAAAAGATGTTTTTTTGATTATTTAAAGTTATTTTTTTAGTAATGGGTTCAATTTTAGTTATTATTCCCGTAATTTTATAGGCATGATTGTCTTTGTAATAGATAATTTCGATGGTACTATGGCTGGCGAATGCTTCTAAGATAATACTTTCTAATTCATTTATTTGTTCTTCGGATAGAATAGGTTTACTTATTCTTGATTTTTCTTCTTTTATTTCGGATAAAAGCTCGTTTCCATTTACTACGGCAGAAAAAGGAGCCCATTTTATCATGCCACGATCGTTAGGGTTATTCATGATGGCCTCCTATTTTTTGATTACGATCCATAAGTGTTGAATCTGTAAGTAGGGAAGAAGCAGGAATGACACTGTTGTTACCGAAGCGATTTTTAATTTCATCGATTGCAGCATTTATTTGAATATTTTTATTAACTTCATCGATATTTTCAAAAAGATTTAGCTGGCGATTAAGGTTGTTAGATAAACTACCAAAGGCTATCGAAACTTTGCGAATGGGAGCTTTATTATAACAATGATCAAAAATATGCATACATTCTCGATAAAGGGTATTAGCATCGTCAGTTAGTATTGGTAATTTTTTTGAATGATAGAATCCACCACCAACAGCTTTGGAATAGCTAATTCCAAAACTAATCAAACCACATAATTTATGATTAATTCTTAAACGTCGACACATGACATCAAGCATTTCAAAAATGATAATAGGAATATTGTAATCATAATAGTCTTTAAAAAGTACTTGAGAATGTGAAAAGCTTTTTTCTTTTGGCTCAAGTTTATTTAAATCACTTATTTTGGCTTCATCAATACCATTGGCATGATACCATAGTTCTTCGCCCATAACGCCAAATAATTTTTTGAGTTTTTCTCTGTCATAAGTAGCGATGTCGCCAACTGATGATAATCCAAGATTGTTTAGACGTTTTTCCATGTGGAAACCAATTCCCCACATTTTTGATAAAGGTCTTATTTTCCAAAGTTTAGTTGGAACACTGGAATAATCCCAAGAAGCAATGTTATCTTTGTTATGTTTAGCTTCAATGTCCATGCTAACTTTGGCTAGTAAGAGATTAGGTCCGATACCAGCTGTAGCTGTTAAGCCTGTTTTTTCTTTAATTTTTTTTAAAATATCTTGTGCTAATTCATAATCAGTCTTGTTATATAG
>CAYVUJ010000189.1:0-3727 GCA_964454825.1 uncultured Lachnospiraceae bacterium
ATTTTAACACTGACAAAGTGATATTGTAACAAAAATTTAAGATTTTCCTTTGCAAAATATGTTGCAGATTCATAAATTTTATGATATATTTAAAGAAAATAAGCACTCTTTTAGGAGAAAGATGATGGAAAATAATACAGCATTTGACAAAGCTTTG
The DNA here is from genome assembly GCA_964454825.1 of uncultured Lachnospiraceae bacterium. Taxonomy (GTDB): domain Bacteria; phylum Bacillota; class Clostridia; order Oscillospirales; family CAG-272; genus UMGS1312. The sequence continues at coordinate 158 of CAYVUJ010000189.1, forward strand.
GAAAATGAGGCAGATAATAGAATTAATGAGGCTCGTAGGAGAATAGCTGAAAGAAAAGAAGTTTTGGCTGAATTAGCACCTACACAAGCTGCGAATAGTTCTGTTTTGGGTAGACTTAAAGCTATTGAAAATAGACCTGCAGAACAAGAAGAGCCCAGCAAGAAGACAGAAAAAAGAAAACCAGGCAATATGGCTGGTTTAGCAAAAGACTTTGATAATTTAGAAGAAAAGAAAAAAGCTGCTGGTTTAACTGCTCCAACACCTGCTCAAAGAGATAATGATAAGAAGTCTAAAGAACAAGAAAAGACAAAAGAACATAAAAGAGAGGAAGCTCAAAAACAACAAGAAGAAAAAATGAAGAAATATGATAATATTTTGCTTCCCGGTGGTTTAATTATTAAAGAAGTAGCCGGTAAATGGATGTTATACAACAAAGATGGTAAGTCTGTTGACATTACCAGCACCATGGAGACAATTCGCCAGCAGAACGGCAGAATTAACGAGGCTAATGAACAGATTGACAAACAAAACGAACTTGCCGGAACCCCAAGAGTTCCTACAGCTGATAAGGCTATTAGTAATAATGACAAAGTTGATATGGTATCAACAGTTCTTTCCAACGATGATGTGAAAAAAGAAGTATTTGGCGATTTAGCTCCGGAAATGAGCCCTGAAGCTATTCGTGATATGGCACAAGCCGGTATTGAACTTGCAGAAGATACTCGCTTACTTGACATGCTAAAAGATCCAAACCAAGCAGATAAGGCATTAAAAGAGATTGAAGATAAAGATAAACAAAATAAAAATAGAAATCAAAAAGGAATGTCTATACCTATTAACACCCATAGTCGTGGCGGCATAGAGTGATAATCTTTTTAACGGAGCTTTTGCTCCGTTTTTCTTTTGCTTAATAAAAAAAGACCGACATATAATGTCGGCCTTTTTCTTGTTTTTAATCCTGCGGGATTATCTTGCACGCCCCTAGATCATTGGGGTAGACAAGTGAGGTCATCTCTACGTCGTTATTCATCGCAAACCGTTTAAGCTTTACGCTAGAATGTGAAACGAGGCAGAGGACACTGGCCTTTGCACCCATCTTTTTGATAGCTGCAACCTGTTCGGAGAGTTCTTTACCGGTGCGGAACGCCTGCTTGATGAGGAGAACCTCTTTTTTGTTCGAACGGGCGACACGGTGAAGATTTTCAACTCCGCCGGTGACGATTGCTCTTACTTTGAGCGACTTAGCGAGTTCGTTGATGAGCTGACCGAGCGCGGCATTTTTCGGGTATGAGGGAAAAATCACACATACGCCGACTTTATTTTTAACCTCTTGCAGTATTGCAGTTACTGCTGTTGTCTGGAAGCTCTCGTCTTTGACGAGGTTCTCCAGATCTACTGTTTTGCCGTCCTGTTTTGTGTAGGAGGCTACAATTCCAGTTAAATCCATAATAGTGATTTTTTTGTGCATAATTATAGTTAGCTTGCTATAATTTGACAGAACAAATTCCGTTTGTCAAGTGTTTTATCACATTTAAAACTAATATTTTTTTATTGCATTATCGTTGTTTTTTTTGCACAAAAAAAACAGGCTGGAAATGGTTTGTGTTTCCTGCCTGTTTTTTAAGTTTATAAAGAAGCTTCCCTGCGAGCCTTTATATTCTCAATAATTCTATATGCATTTTACTGCACCTCTTTATGTCCTGATGATAACAGTTAAGTTATTCCGACATAAGAACAATATTTAGTCAGAGGATGACTAAAACCCCATATAATACGATATAATAATATATAACTAATCTTAAAAATTCGTTACCAACTCAGCATAAAAAAAATCAGCTTACAATAAAAAAAAATTTTTATTATACACTTATTTTTCGGGAGGACTTTTAAACTCCTGATTACATAAAAAAAAACCTCTCAAACAGAGAGGCTTGATTTATTTTTTGTGGATAATTACACATTCCATACGGAAGATAAATGTTCTCGAAAACTGTAATATCCGCGTTGCGAGATGATGATATGGTCATCAATCTGCATCTTAACCGTTTTAAAGGCTTTGACGAGTTCTTTAGTGATTTCGACATCTGCTTTGGAGGGTGTCGGATCTCCGGAAGGATGATTGTGAATCAAAATCATTCTTTGGGCTTTATACATCAGCATCTTAGCTATAACCTCACGAGCGCCGACCATTACCGCATCTAATGTTCCTGATTGTTCTACCTCGTCACGAATAAAACAGCCATGCACATCAAGATACAATACCAGCACTTGCTCTTTATCCGCATAGCTGATACGCGAGCGAGCATAGTCCACAATCTTTGTCTTATTACTTAATATCGGTGCGTCCCGATTTTCCAGGTTTTCCCAACATATTTTATTTGAACAGGCATGGCATAAGGCGAGTAATATCGCCGTATTATTACCTACGCCAGGGATATTCATCAGTTCCTCAATCGGAGCAGCTAATACGTTTGCAAGATTGGTATAATGACGTATCAATATTTTCGCCAAAGGCTTTACATCTTTTCTTGGTATAGCGTACATCAATATTAGCTCTAAAATCTCATAATCTGGCATAGAGCGTCCTTTGTCTGTTGCAAAACGCGCTTTTAGGCGATGTCTGTGACCGATGTAGTCTGGCATTTCGGCTGTTATCGGAAATTCGTTATCTGTATCCATTTGTAGTCCTTTTGTTATTATTTTTTATATGGTGGTTTATCAAGCCCTTTTGGAGAGTAGGTAAACACCTCGCAGCCGTCTTTAGTGACACCTAAAGAGTGTTCAAATTGGGCGGAAAGTGTGCGATCTTTGGTGACGGCGGTCCAGCCGTTCGGGAGAATCGTCCCAAATTTTTTGCCGATATTTATCATCGGTTCGATTGTGAAGAACATGCCTTCTTTAATTAACGGTCCGGTTCCTTTGCGTCCATAGTGCAGAACGTTTGGTTCATCATGAAAGACTCTGCCAAGCCCATGCCCGCAAAACATCTCCACAACCGAATAGCCATATTTATGCGCATATTCTTCTATTACTGCGCCAATGTCACCGAATCGGGCACCGGGGCGAACAACATCTATACCGCGCATTAAACATTCGTAGGTGACATCACACAGACGCGTTGCCTTGAGCTTAGGCTTACCGACATAATACATACGCGATGTATCACCGTACCACCCGTCTAAAATAACGGTCACATCAATATTGACAATATCACCATCTTCAAGTTTACGGTCATCAGGAATACCGTGGCAGATAACGTGATTGATTGAGGTGCAGATTGTTTTGGGGTAGCCGTGATAGCCAAGACAGGCGGGAATCGCATTATGCGATTTGATAAACTCACGACATAAATCATCCAAATATTCTGTTGTAACACCGACATCAACAAAGTCTGTGATATAATCCAAGCATTCGGCTGCCAATTTGCCGGCTTTGCGCATTCCTTCAAAATCTGCGGTTTCGTAAATTTTTATCCCGTTATCATCCGTTATTGCCAACTTTTTACTCCTTTATCATTTGTTCTAGTTTTGTTTATATACCATTTATTTAAAAATGCAAATGTTTTATTAT
>CAYVUJ010000190.1:0-3727 GCA_964454825.1 uncultured Lachnospiraceae bacterium
TCTTGCACAAAAAAGATAGGCGGTTATTTAAGGCAATACCGCACAATTCTGATGGTGCAACATTGTGCGGTATTGTCTCAACGTTCATTCAATATCGGTGAGCCTGATCTGCTCGATATCGAATCCCGAATCGCCGTGTATTGTGATCAGCTCCGCTCCGCGCTGCTCTGTCCTCTGATCGATCCCGGGCATCGCAAGGTAGTCAATACTCATTCCGTAGGTGAGTCTGATCCCCTTATACTCCAAAGAAATGTTGTTGTAGTGATCGTGCCCGCAAAACATCGCCTTCGTGCTTTCCAGCTCCAGCGCCGTTTCGAAAAGCTTGCTCGGATGATCCGAACAGCAGATCTTGTTTATCATCGTCTCTCCGATGATACCGAAATGGTATTTGACCTCATCGGAGCCGCTCTCGTAAAGCTCGTTGGCAGTACGATATTCCTGCAGCGGCATATGGAAGAATAGCATCGACGGCACCGTCTCCCCGTATCTTTGCGACAGCGCCGTCACCTGATCGGCGTACCAATCGACCTGATCATCATGTATATAGTCGTAGTCGTTGATGCCGTCACCCGTGTAATCGTTCGAGTCGATGAGGAAAAGAGCCTGACGCACGCTGGCGTCGGGATTCTCAATCAATATCATCTGGTTACTTCTTCCGGTGATATTCGGCTGTACATACGGGTAGAGCAAATTACCGGAGCTCTTGTACGAAAGAGATCTGTACAGCTCGCATATTTGGGCTCTTGAGCCGGTAGCCATCGACTCCGTGTCGTGATTGCCGAAGGTATACGCCCACGGGATACCGATGTTCCTCATAAAGCTCGCAAACTGCGTAACCGGAGCCTGGTTGTTGAGGGACATCGACATTATCCCCATCGGGAACACAAGATCGCCCGTGACGACGATAAAATCAGGGTTTGTACGTTCAATAAGCTTACGGCATGCCTCAAGCGCCTTGAAGTCCTTGAACGACGAGTTGACACTCCCGCCGATGTGGATATCGGTAAGATGAAGAATTTTGAAGTCTCCCTCGTCGGCAAAGATCGTATACACACCCGTTTCATCGTCGTAGGAGATATCATGCTCTGTGTGCTCGATTTCCGAGATGCTCACTATATAAGGCGAAAGAGCGTAAATGTCCTTCTGCATGGTGTTGATCGTTCCCATGACGATCGCCGCAGCCGCAAAGGCGGCGAGCCGGGGCTTGTTGATCGTAAAATTCTTTGTCACGATCTTCTCGCGTTTCCTGAAGCTGACCGCATAAAACGCACCGATGAAGATCGCGCTGGAAATATAGAAGAACGAATACGCGCCGGGGGAAAGGTATTCCGCAAGGCATGTCAGGGCGGTGGCTATCACGAGATATCCCACACAGACCGCCGCCGATGTGCGCATGTATCGGTATGTCTGCCGTCTTTTGGCGTCACTGACCGCACGGCCAAGGAACAAAAGGTACAGTACATTTTTGAAACATACGAAGAATCCGATCAGCGGTATGTACAAATTTGATCCTATCAGCGCCTCGACCTCCTCATAGCTGAGGTTTGAATGAAACACACATTCAATAAGGAGCACAACGGAAAGCGTGAAAAGTCCGACAAACAGAAGGAAGCTGTTTACCGTACGTTTTTTGTATCTGTCGAAATATGTGTCAAAGCACCGCTTCGTCTCCGGAAGGAGACTGACGTGCTCATAGCTCATCTTCAAAAAGCTCTTGCGGCACAGAAGGAGCATCGGAATCGCCAAAACGATGCTCAGCGCAATCGAGATCATGTACATCGGCGAACGCAAGAAGAACGCCTGCAGTGCCAGGATGAGAGAGTAACTGCAAAAGCACGCCGCAATGATAAGACACAGGCGGACCTTAAAAAACATCCGTCTGAAAGCCCTTTTATCCATGCTTCCGGAGCTTTCGGAGATTGCGTTCAGCTTATCCTCACCGATCCCGGCAAGCTCGGCCGCATCACCGAGCGAACCGTAGCGGCTCATGACCTCGCCGAGGGATTTCAGCTCGGCCTGTCCGCTGTCCGATATTCTATGATACTGCTCTTTGAGAGAGTCCGTCACCTTTTCCTTTATCTCATCGGAATCCTTTGAATAAGGAACATCGGCAAAAAGCCGTTCGGTAAGCTTGTATATGAACTCCTTCATTATCATTCCTCACACATGAACTTTTTAAGAAATTATAACATATACGGATGCTGTTTTCAACATTTTTTTATTTTCCGCTTTTCATTTTCCCGCCAAGCCCGGGCCGCCCGACAACACAATTTAAAAACAATAGCTACGATAAATCTCACGCCAAAAAGGCAATTGTCGCAAACACTTGCGACGATTGCCTTTTATTGGGTTTCAAAGAATCAATCGGTCAAATTCCCCTTTGGCACAACAGATTTCGCAGATTTGCAAGGATATCCCACATTTGCCAAAGATTGCATCTGTTCATACCGTGCGCTTATTCGTAATCCACGACGTCGACCCATGAGAGCAGGAACTCGCGCTCCTTCTCATTGCCCTTGACCGACTGCGAGGCCGCAACGATCGGCATCCATTTCTGGACATACTGCTTGGCGGTGTCGCTCTTCTTACAGAAGAGGTCGAGGTACCTCTTTGCTGTCTCTGTATCACCGTTCAGACAGAAGAGGAGGTACGTGCGGGCGGCATCCGCGGAGGCATTGCCCTGCGTGGCGTGCGCCCAGTCGAGGATATACGGCGTACCGTTCTCGGAAATGATGATATTCGAGGGATCAAAGTCTCCGTGGCAGAGCTTATTGTGCTTCGGCATTCCCTCAAGACGTGTATGAAGCTCATACCGCGTGGTCGCGTCGAGTTGCGCCGCGCTGATTTTGCGGTTCATCTTATCCTTCAATTTGCCCAAAAGCGGGTTTGTCTTTGATTGAACGGTGAGCTGAAGGCTGACAAAAAGCTCCAAATACTCATCCGCCTTCTCCGGCTCTTCAGCCATGATCTGAGCGAGAGTCTTACCCTCGATAAACTCGTACACGATCGCCCACTGCCCGTCGACCGTCGTAACCTCAATGATCCGGGGGATATCGAGCCCGGTCTCCTCGACTCTCGCCTGATTGAGCGCCTCGTTGAGCACGTCGGCCTTGGAGTAATCCTCATTAAACACCTTGATGCACTTATCGCCGTCGCGATAGAGCGTCTTATTACTTCTGCGTGCAATTACCTGATCGAGCTTCATAGCTGTTCCTCCTTACATTTTCTTGCCGCCGCGGGGCTTTTTAACCTCACAGCACGGCATATTGGGTTCGGTAAAATGCTTGCCGTGGAAGGCGTTGAGATACATCTGTCTGATCTCGCTCATGAGCGGGTAACGCGGGTTCGCGCCTGTGCACTGATCGTCGAACGCCTGCTCCGTCATCTCGTCGAGACTTGCAAGGAACGCCTCTTCAGCGACGTCGTAATCCTTTATCGTGCTCTTGATATTCACACGCGCCTTGAGGTCATTGATCGCCGCGATCAGCGCCTCCAACTTCTCCTCATCCGTTTTTCCGCCGAGACCGAGGTAGTCCGCCACCTCTGCGTACCGTGCGAGCGTATGCGGGTGATCGTACTGCGAGAACGTACCCATCTTTACGGGAGTCTCGCATGCGTTGAACCGGAGCACCTCCTCGATCATGAGAGCGTTCGCAACTCCGTGCGGCAGGTGATGGAACGCACCGAGCTTATGCGCCATGGAGTGGCACACACCGAGGAAAGCGTT
>CAYVUJ010000191.1:0-3707 GCA_964454825.1 uncultured Lachnospiraceae bacterium
GGAGGAGAACGATGTGATAGGCGTCGCCGTCATCGGCAAGCCGAACGCCGGGAAGAGCTCCCTCATTAACCGCATCCTCGGGGACGACCGCCTGATCGTGTCCGACATCGCCGGCACCACCCGCGACGCGATCGATACCTTTTTCGAGCGAGGCGGCGTGCGGTATAATTTCATCGACACCGCCGGGATCCGCCGCCAGAGCCGCGTGGACGACAGGATCGAGAAATTCAGCGTGCTTCGCGCGAAGCTCGCCGTGGAGCGTGCGTCCGTCTGCGTCCTCGTGATCGACGCGGAAAAGGGCATCACCGAGCAGGATGAAAAGATCGCCGGGATAGCGCACGAGGCGGGCAAGGCGACGATCATCGCGGTCAATAAATGGGACCTCGTTGCAAAGGATAACTCCACCGTCAACGAATTCACGAAGAGGGTCTACGATGCACTGTCCTACATGACATATGCGCCGCTGATCTTCATATCCGCACTGACCGGACAGCGCGTGGATAAGCTCTTTGAGCATATCAACTACGTTCACAACCAGTCGCTTCTGCGTATCACCACGGGAATGCTGAACGACACGCTCGCCGACGCGGTGAACCGCGTTCAGCCTCCCACCGATAAGGGAAAGCGGCTCAAGATCTATTACATGACTCAGACGCAGGTCGCCCCGCCGACCTTTGTGGCTTTCTGCAACGACGCGGAGCTGTTCCATTTTTCATACCAGAGGTATCTTGAAAACGTTCTGCGTCAGACCTTCGGATTCAGAGGGACCCCGATCCGCCTGATCGTGCGGCAAAAGGGCGATAACAGCGACTAACGCAAGGAGGAGATTTGTCTATGTTCGGATTTATCCTTGAGGCGGCGCAGGGCGTCGTCGATCCCGTGCTTGCGGAGAATTATGCACGCATGTCCTTCGGACGTGTGGGCGAGGTGCTGCTTCCGCGCTTTCTCAACGGAAATGCCGGAGTGTCTTCGTACTTTGTCCTTATTCTGTGCGCGCTTGCCTGCGTGATCGTGCCGTATCTTCTCGGAAGTATCAATTTCGGCATAATCGTCTCCCGCGTGTTCCACCGCGAGGATATCAGGACCTACGGCAGCGGTAATGCCGGTACAACGAATATGCTGCGTACATACGGCAAGCGCGACGCGGCGATCACCTTTATCGGGGATGTGCTAAAATGCGTGCTCTCCGTCGCTCTCGGACGGCTGATATTCGGTCTGACCGGCGGTTATATCGCTCTTTTCTGCTGTATTCTCGGTCACGCCTTTCCCGTGTTCTATAAGTTCAAGGGAGGCAAGGGAGTCGCGGCGGCCGCGGGCGGAGTTGCGGCGCTGTATGCGTTCACCCCGCGGTGGTATATCATCCTCGTCGAGCTTGCGGTGTTCGTGATCGTCGTGGCGTTCACGCGCTTTATCTCGCTCGGCTCTGTCACGGCGATGTTCATTTATCCGCTCCTTATGAGCCGTCTCGAGCTCGGATGGCGGATCAATATTCTCCTTGCGTTTATGACCGCAGCCCTGATCGTCTATCTTCACCGTGGAAATATCAAGCGTATTTACAACGGGAAGGAATCTAAGCTCTCATTTTCGCATACAGATAAACACAAAAAGGACGAGTGATATCGGCGTCTGCCGAAAACCTACTCATCCTGTGGTATAAGCGTTCTTGGCGCGTCTGCGTTGACGCGCAAAAGGTGTGTTTGGCATTTGCAGAAAAACCGCCGCACTCTTTGGGGCGTTACTTGGCAATTTTTTGGTGTTACTCGGCAAAAAGTGTTATCTCCCAGCCGGGAATGCACCGTGCCCTGCGCAGACTAAGTCTGTAATCCGCATGGATGCTTCGCAGAAACAGCGGTATCTCGAAGATATCCGCCGTCCTGTGGTACAGCGAGACAGCCATTGCGGGGCGTTCGGCGGCGATCGTTTTCCGGGCGCCTTCAAGAGACGCGCGCTCCGCGCCCTCGACGTCGAGCTTTATGAGAAGACGGCCATCCCCGCCTGCTGTACCGAAGCTCTCGGACAACCTCGCTGCATCGGGATTTGCTGAGTGCTTGTTTGCCGCACCTTCGCATATGTCGGTATAGCTCACCGTGTCTCTCTCCGTGTCGGCGTACCCGGCAAGCAGGTCGACGGTCAGACGCGGAACCTCGGTACTTCTCGACCTGCGGCTCTGCCTTTCCACGGCGCTCGCGCGGCTCGCGGACGCGCTGAAGCTGTCGGTTCCGGGCGTATCGCCGACCGAGGCGTTGAGCGCTATGACGCGCCGGTCCGTCGCGGCGAACTCCGCCAGCCGTCGGAAGGTGCGCGCGTCGGGCTCCGCGCAGACGATGCGCTCAAGCGCCGGGAATGCGGCAATGAATGTCCGCGCGGTGTCTCCGTTGAACGCGCCTGCGTCGATGACACGAACTATGTCTGCCGGGAGGCATTCCCGCACGGAGAGTTCAAATGCCTGAGTCCGCCTGAGATATCCCGCCCCGCCTGTTATCCTGTATGCGAGAAGCTCCAGGAAAAGCTCCGCGCTCCCGGGGTCGAACGCTTCGGCGGCGCGTTCGATCTGATCGCGGTGAGCGATGGCGTACTCCGGCGTGAAAAGCTCCGCCTCGAGGTCATTTGCAAACAGCGGCACGTCCGGGATATAGAGCGTGTGGCGCGCCGAAAGCGTGTCGATGAAGGAGAGTACCTCGTCCCTCGGCGAGCCGAACGCCGCGAGGATCACGATATCCTCACCGAAGTCCTCGATCGCCTGTGAATATGATGTCACATGCATGCCGCGAAAATCGCGTGAGCGCACAAAGCCGTCGGACGCGAACACCCCGGCGGCACAAATGCCCCTTGCGGCCATGACATCGAGGATCTTGTCCGCACCGTTGCCTGTGCCGTAGATCAGGATGGGCCGCGTCTCGGCGCGAAGCACGTCCCAGATGTGCGGCAATTGCAGAAGATCGTCAAATTTCATATTTCCACCGTCAAAATTTCCCTGAAAGGATTTAAAATTATGGATTGCCTGTTTTGCAGTATCGTTGCGGGGGATATCCCGTCGACTAAGGTTTATGAGGATGACACGATCCTCGCGTTTCGCGATATCGCGCCGGAGGCCCCGGTGCATGTGCTCGTCGTGCCGAAGGAGCATATCCCCTCCGCCGACGCAGTCGAGTCATCGAACAGCGCCGTCGTCGCGCATATCTTTGAGATGATACCGAAGATCGCGCGCGAGGCGGGGGCCGAAAACGGCTACCGCGTGATCACAAATGTGGGAGAGGACGGCGGACAGAGCGTGAAGCATCTGCATTTCCACATCCTCGGAGGGACGAAGCTCCCGATCCACGTTCTCGGCGACAAGGCGGAGTAAAACCGAACGAACGACGCACCGGCGAAAACCGGTGCGTTTTTCTTTTTTGACTCAACGCGCAATCGTCCCGCCGCCCAGAACGGTGTCGCCGTCGTAGAGGACAGCCGCCTGGCCGGGGCATACGGCACGCTGAGCCTCATCAAACGTCAGAGTGACCGTACCGTCGTCATTGCAGTGCGCGATAGCGTCCGTTTCCTTCTTGCGGTAACGGATCTTTGCCTGACAGCGAAGCTCCCTTGCGACAGGGGCGCCGTCTGTCCATGAAAGATTGCGGATGGTCGCCGTATGGGAGTACAGATCTGCTTCCGTCCCGAGGATCACGCGGTTTTTCTCCACATCGAGGTGGATCACATACAACGGA
>CAYVUJ010000192.1:0-3689 GCA_964454825.1 uncultured Lachnospiraceae bacterium
AATTTAGTTTATTGACCATGGCGACATACTCATCCGGCGAATTGACCGTGATTCCACAATATCATAACCGGCCGCGCAATGGGCGCCGCACTGGAATTTGCACTCGAGCTTGTCGCCGCACTGTACGGTGACGAAAGCTCCGAAGAGATGAAAGGCAAAATATTAGCATGAATACCCCGAATAACAGCAATAATAATAACGTCCGCGACCAAAAGAACGCCATCCGCGACAAGTACCGTGCTCTGCGCGCGGCGATGAACGAGGACGAGAAAAAACGCCGCGACAGCGCGATCGCGGCCGTGGCAACGGGCATGGCAAGCTTTCGTCTCGCGGAATACGTGCTCATGTACGCGCCGACCGGAGAGGAGATCGATGTGACAGAGATCGCGCGCCGTGCGCTCGAGCTCGGCAAAAAAGTGCTCTTCCCCGTCTGCTCCAAAGAGGATCACACCATGGTCTACCGTCAGATAAACTCGCTCGACGAGCTCAGTCAAGGCGCATACGGTCTGAGCGAACCGAGCGCCGACGCGCCGGACTACGATCCCGCGCGCGACGCCGGAAGTGCGATCTGCTTTGTGCCCGGGCTGGTCTATGACCGAGCGGGATATCGCGTCGGTTACGGCAAGGGTTTTTACGACAGATATCTCTCGTCTTTCACCGGATGTAAAATCGGTGTTGTCTACGACGACTTCATCCTGCGTCAGGTCCCGAGAGGCCGTTTTGACGTCAAGGTCGACATCCTTCTTTGCGAGAAAGGTGTGAAAATGACAAGTGACACGTAACCGCACTGTCGGCGCGGGATTTCTCGTGCTGACCGTATTTGTGCTGAGCTGTATGCTTCGCTTCGTACCGGCCGCGTCAGTCTCGAACGACATTGATCCGTACCTTGCGGTGTCGGTGCTCCAGCTTCTTGTGTACATGATCCCATCGCTGATCTACACCAAGCTCCGCTTCACCGAGCGCACACACGCTCTCAGGCTGAGGCTTTTTCGACCGCGGCACGTTATCTTCATGTTTGCCGCCGTCTGTGCGATGATCCTCGGCAGTACACTGATAAACTACGGCATGCACAGTGCATTTCCCGACAGCTATCAGGCGGACGCATCGCTGTTTCAGAATGTCGGCGGCGCGGGAGTAGCGGACGGCGGACTTTACGCTGTCACGGCGTTTGCGATCATCCCCGCCGTGTGTGAGGAATTCCTCTTTCGCGCTGTCGTCTGTGCCGAATTCGAGTGCGCGGGCGTGGGCACATCGGTGCTTTTCTCCACGCTTCTCTTCGCGATGAGCCATTTCAGCCTTATGCGCATGCCGGTGTACCTGTTTTCCGGACTCGTGCTTGTGATGGTCATGTATGTCACGCGATCTGTCGTCGCGTCGATGGCGGTGCATGCGTCGTCCAACGCGCTCTCACTGTTTCTCGAGAGTCTGGTGTACAAGGTCGTGAATCGCCAGGGGATCGTGATCTTCGTATTCCTCGCCGCGGCGCTGTTCATTTTCTTTGCCGCACTCACCTTTGGAGAAGCGCAGAAGATCTACCTTCAATATGCCAAAAACAACGAAAGCGCCGACTACCGCCTCCCGAAAAGGGAGCGCGTCAGCATCGTGGAGGCGGCGATATGCCCGCCCGTGATCGCGTCGGTTGTTTTCTACATTATTATGAGCATCGCCGTATGATCCAAGGCACTCAAGAAAGGATCCCTGACTGCTTATGAACAACGATAATAATAATAATCAAAGACCCATACCCCAGAGAAGAAACACTGAGTCCGCATCGGGTGTACCGGACGCTGACACGCAACGCCGCGGCACGACGCCGCCCACGTCACCAAGGCCGACACGGCCGATACCCTCCCGGACTATCCCGCAGACTCAGTCCACGTCGCAGCGCCCCGCACCGCGGCAAGGCACCGTGCAGCACGGCACAACATCTGCGCACTATGGTGCGACCTCCGCGCAACCTGTTGCTCCCTCCGCACAACACGGCACGACCTCTGAGCCGTCCCCTCAGCGCCGCCGGAGTCAAGGCGCAACGAGTGCAACCGGCGCAACCGGCGCAACCGGCGCAATGCCGCCGCGGGTGGCCGGCGCGGAGACATCGGCAAATCTCCCAGGCACGCAGGCCCGCCCCATGCGCAGGCAATCCTCCGGTGTGGGCGCGTCCGTGCCTCCCGTGCAGAGGCTGGGCGACATCAGTACCGACAACACGGTCGATCTCCGGATGACCGATGCAGCCTCCACCCGCATGGTGCCGGTCCAGTCAAAGAGCGAGGAGTCGAGGACGTCGACAGCGACCGATCCGAAAAACAGGCGCAAAAAGTCCGACTCCGGTATGCTGAAGCGACTGCGCGAGGAAAGCGACAACGCCGTCATCAGTCTCGTAAAGGCGGCGATCTACCTGGTCGTGGTGCTTGTGGTGTCGATCATAATCTCCGTGACTGCGATACTCGTCGGCAACGACATGTACGCATTTGTCAAAGAGGACTCCGAGGTGCAGGTCGTTGTCCCCGTCGGCGCCACCGTGGATGATATGACGGACATCCTCGCCGAAGCGGGGCTCATTAAATACCCGAAATTCTTCAAATTCTTTGCGGATCACAAGACGAAGGACAACCCGAACTTCGCAACGCTGGAGTTTGTCCCGGAGGACTACGAGCTGCCGGAGGGAAAGAGCGCAGTCTTCATCGCCGGCACCTACACTCTCAACACCAACATGGACTACGAGGACCTGCTCTGGTCTTTCCTCCCGCCGCCCAAGACCGGCACGAGCTGGGTGACGATCCCCGAGGGTCTTACCACAGACGAGATCATCGACCTGCTCGTGGAAAACGGTATCGGGAAGCGCGAAAACTACATCGAGGTCATAAACACCTGCGATTTCAGCTCGTTTTGGTTTGTGAAGGAGCTCGAGGAGAGCGGACGCTGGTCGGTCGAGGAGTACAAGCGCGACGGCAAGGTCTCCTCCGGGCGCATCTACCGTCTCGACGGGTATCTCTTCCCCGACACCTATGAGTTCTACAACGCCTCCAGTGAGGAGATGGTCATAAAGAAGATGCTCGTCCGTTTCTCGAAAATATTTATCAAGGAATACCGCGAGCTCACCGAAGCGCAGGGCTTCACTGTCGATGATCTGATCACACTTTCCTCCATGATCGAGAAGGAGGCAAACAAGCCGAACGACTTCTTCAATGTGTCCGAGGTGTTCCACAACCGACTGAAGAACCCGGCGCAGTATCCGTATATGCAGTCGGACGCCACAGTGCCTTACTACATCCACCACCAGACGGGCGAGCGTCCGAAGCATGTCACCCACGATGACACGCTCCTCGAGGTCCCGTACAACACCTACACCAACACCGGATTGCCGCCGGGACCGATCTCTAATCCCTCCGCAACCGCAATCGTTGCGGCGCTCAACCCCTCGTCGAAGGGATACTATTTCTTTGTGTCCGGACCTGACGCGACGCACTTCTCCACCAATCAATGGGATCACAATTATTGGGTCGGCGTAACCTCTCAGCAGTGGGCAAACCTCGCCGAGAACTGATACATTCGATGCGTTTTCTGTTCCTGGCGAGCTTGCCCCAACAATAGTAACACAAAATAATGCCGCGAAGCAGAGCTCATCTGCCCGCGGCATTATTTTTTGGCGATATGAAGTTCACCGCGCGTGGCACAGATCGCCCCCATCC
>CAYVUJ010000193.1:0-3683 GCA_964454825.1 uncultured Lachnospiraceae bacterium
GGTGATCGTGAGAACGGGGCTGCCGTCGGCGGGGACGGAGCACTGCACCGCGCCGAGATCCACAGTGACGTTGTTTATCACACCCCATCCGGACGGGATGTGGATTACTGTCTGTCCAAGATCGTTGTTTACAACAAGCGTTCCGCCGCCCTCATACTTCTCGGGGTTCTCGATGTACACGTCAAGCTGACCGAGATCGTTCGTCACATGGAAGGTGCCGAGCGTGGAGGCGTCCACGTAGCAGGTGGAGGCGCCCAGCTCGTTCTCGAAAAAGTTATCGCCGTTTGAGGTTCGAGAGGCGTTTGAAATATCAACATTGCCACTATTGTGATTGAAGCCGATATTCCACCTTTTGTTCCTCGGCATGAGTATCGTCACACCTATTTGGAGCAGGATCGCCGACAAAATCACGATCCACGGGGAGATGAAATTATCGCCTCTGTGTCCGACCCATCGGGAGATATGCCCCTGGAGCGCGATAAATATGATACCTGCCGGGAGGAAAATATTGTTGAACTTTCCCTTGATCATCTCCGAGATCATCCACGAAGCGCCGAATATCGTTACCAGAAGCGACACGATCGGTATGTCTCCGAGCAAACCGTTTAATAACAAAATAACAGCCGAAGCGATCAGTGCGATCCCCCAGAACAGTTTTGATCTTCCGAATGCTTTTCTCATTTTGCTCATTTTTCGTTACCTTGCCTTTCATTAGCTTGATCGGGAGATGCTTCTCCGAAATTGAGACGTGTTTCCTCTATAAGCTGTCTCACCGCTTTGTAGTAGCTTCGCGAGATGTATACCTTCTTGTAGCTTCCGGTGAAATGGGTCTCGCTCGCTCCCATCGGATTACGGCTGATCGAGGATATCAGCGCCGTGTTCACCACGCACGACTTCGACACGCGCGCGAAGGTCCGGGGGAGGATGCGTTCAAGCTCATACAGCCTCTGCGTTGCGTAGAACATACGATCCGCAGTGTGGGCGGCGGTCCGTCCCGAGTCTGTCTCAAAAAACAGAAGGGAGGAGAGCGGGATGAAAAACTCGCTTTTCCCGTCGGAGAGGGCGAGAGAGGACTCGCTTTTCGCCACGGAGTTCACCGCGTCGCTTATTCGCCGTACCTCGTCGGTGAGCGCACGCGTACGGATGATGACCTCATCGTCGCCGTTCTCGGATATCTCAATTCGGACCTTCAAGCTCCCACCTCCCTTCGCTTTACAATATCATTATAAAATGAAACTGAACATTTGTAAAGCATTTTTCGGCAAGAGGTAAAAAGGATGAGACAAGCGGTAAAAAAATATACTCAGCTCTTCGGCGAAGGCTGCCTAAGGTCCATGCTTTTCACGATTCTTCGTATAAGGATCACCCCTGAAATGCCGAGTACACACTCGGCTACTGTGCAGGAGTATGTGATCCCCCGGGCCTGAAAGAGCATGTCAAGCAGAACGATCGCGGGAATCTCGAGTACGATCTTCCGAAGGATCGCAAAGAGCAGGGATTTGCCTCCCATTCCGATGCTCTGGAACACACCGACCGTAAGAAAGTCGATCAGCATGAAGGGAAGTCCCGCCACACAGCCGCGAAGGAATGCCGTGCCGTATGAAATGACCTCGGCGTTATCTATGAACATTCCGATCAGTGATTCGGAGAATATGAAGCATCCGACGGCGATCAGTGCCATTGCGGGAAGCATCAGCTTTGCGACGAAGAGTATACTGCCCTTGAAGCGCTCGCTGTTGTTTGAGGAGTACGAGTAGCCCACAAGCGGCATTACGCCCTGCGTGCCTCCAAGCGCGATATGGAGTGGGACCAGGTGGATCTTGTTTGCGATCCCGATCGCGGCGACCGCGGACGGACCGTATGACTTCACGAAGTTGTTCAGAACCGTCATGCCCGTGACATTCAGCAGATTCTGAATGGACGCGGGGATTCCCACGGCGCATATGCCCGCAACGATCCTTTTGGTGGGACGGAAATACCGCGGGCTCAGCCGGATATTGGTTTTGCTTCTCCTTACCGTGAGGAGTACAAGGAAATATCCGCACGCGACACAGTTCGAGATAAAGGTGGCAAGTCCCGCGCCCGCTGCGCCCATGTCAAGCCCCCATGGAAGGATAAACAGAGGATCGAGCAGTATGTTCAGGGCACAGCCGCTCATCGTTCCGATGCTCGCGTGAAGGGCAGAGCCCTCCGCACGGACGAGATACGCCATAACGACATTCAGTATGGACGGCACTGCGCCGAATACCACAGCCCACAGCATATAGCCGCGCGTGGCGTCCATCGTGTCGTCCATCGCTCCCAAAACCACCATGAGCGGACCGAGGAACACGCCGAACGCTGCGGCAAGAAGTGATGAGCTGATCAGACTTCCGTAGAGACCGAAGGAGGCGCTTTTGGTGACGGTGTTGACATCGCCTGCGCCGAGTGCGCGACTCATCATGCTGGACGAACCTACGCCGAACAGGTTGTTCACCGCATTGAAGGCGAGCATAGCGGGCGCTGCCAGCGATACGGCGGCGCTCTGGATCTCGTTGTTCAGCATTCCGACGAAAAGGGTGTCTGCAAGGCTGTATATGACCATGACGAGCGAGCCGAGTATCGTCGGTATCATCAGCCTGCCGACCGCCGATGGTATCGGCACTTTCTCGAATAATTCCTGATTTGTATTTACCATATTGTGTTTGCAACCTTTTTGGCGTTAAAGATGTATGTTGACATAATATAGTCGAAAAAGCAGTGTTTGTCAAGGGGGAATGATAAAAAACCTGCCGCTGCTTCAGGAGTACCACGGGATTTCGTCGGAATCGGAGATTGAGGACATGCCCTGACGGATCTGAGCGGTGTGACCTTGCGGAAAAGATTTTTTCTTACGGTAAAAATGGCCAATGTACTTGACAGTCAGACGGCTTTATGCTATCATAAACCCGATACCGACACAGTCGGAAATTCGTTAAATAACATAGAAAACGGAGATTATCATGCTTATTACCAAACCGCCGATGGGCTGGAACTCGTGGAACACGTATGGTTCTGAGATCAACGAGGCTCTCATCAAGGAGACCGCAGACGCTATGGTCGATTCCGGTCTGAAGGATGCAGGCTATGAGTACGTCGTCATCGACGACTGCTGGTCCATCAAGGACAAGCGCGACGAGCAGGGGCGCATCATTGCCGATCCCGAGAAGTTCCCGAGCGGAATGAAGGCTCTTGCCGATTACGTACACTCCAAGGGACTGAAGTTCGGTATGTATTCCTGCGACGGCCCGCTGACCTGTGCCGGATATCCCGGCTCGTTCGACAACGAGTTCATCGATGCCAAGACCTTTGCTGACTGGGGTGTCGACTATCTGAAGTACGACAACTGCTACAAGCCCGAGCTTCCCGGCAAGGTGCTTTACAACCGTATGTCCATGGCTCTCAAGGCTTCCGGCCGCGACATCGTGTTCTCCGCCTGCAACTGGGGCGCTGAGGATGTATGGTCATGGATCCGCTCTACCGGCGCGCATCTCTACCGCTCCACAGGCGATATCAACGACAGCTACGAGAGCTTCCGCAACCTTGCGATCAGCCAGTTCGACAAGCAGGCGTTCAATAACCCCGGCTGCTTCAACGATATCGACATGCTCATCACCGGTATGTACGGCAAGGGCAATGTCGCAGTCGGCGGCTGCACCGACAGC
>CAYVUJ010000194.1:0-3650 GCA_964454825.1 uncultured Lachnospiraceae bacterium
CCGCTGCAGTTTGCAGGCAGTTCTCCTGTAAGCTCGAAGCGGATCGCCGCGGGAACCTTGAACCACGACTGGCCGGTAGCCATTCCCGCCGCCATGTCGGTGCTTCCGACGCCTGTGGAGAACGCGCCGAGCGCTCCGTATGTACATGTGTGGCTGTCAGCGCCGATTATGCAGTCACCGGCGGTGACTACTCCCTGCTCGGGGAGAAGCGCGTGCTCGATGCCCATTTTACCGACATCGTAAAAATGGCTGACACACTGCTCGCACGCGAACTCGCGGCACTGCTTTGACTGCTCGGCCGCCTTAATGTCCTTATTTGGGACGAAGTGATCGAGCACAATCGCGATGCGGTCCTTGTCGAAAACTCCTTCAAACCCCGCCTTTTTGAACTCGTTGACAGCCACCGGAGTGGTAATGTCGTTTCCGAGTACAATGTCAAGACGGGCGTTTATGAGCTGTCCCGCCTCAACACGCTCAAGCCCGGCATGAGCGGCGAGAATCTTTTGGGTCATTGTCATTCCCATATTTATTACTTCCCTTCTATACTGCGGTTAAGAGCGGAGAAAAGCGCGTAGATCGAGGACGCGATAATATCATCATGAATTCCGGCGCCCCAGACCTTGCGTCCGTCCTCAAGAGTGACAGATACATATGTGACGGCCTGAGAGGACGATCCCTGCGTGAGCGCGTGCTCCTCATAGGTCAGATCCGAGAAGCTCATACCGAGCTCCGACCTGAGAGCATTCGCCACAGCATCGAGTCTTCCGTTACCGGAAGCTACGACCTCGGACTCCCTGCCGTCGATCTCCACGGTAAGTGTGACGGTAACAAGCTCGCTTCTGACATAATGATAATCGAGCAGTTTTACATGGTCGCATCTGTTAACGTAATTATCGGTAAATACCTGAAGCACCTCGGCGGGTGAAAGCTCCGCGTGCGCGTGGTCGGACACGGACTTGACGGTATATCCGACGTCCTCGCGCATTTTTGCAGGGAGAATGTACCCAAAATTGTGCTCGAGCAGATATCCTATGCCGCCCTTGCCGGACTGCGAATTGATACGTATGACGTCGGTTTCGTACTCGCGCCCGACATCGCCGGGATCGATCGGAAGATACGGCACCGTCCATGTGTCGAGCGACTTTTCCTCGCGCCACTTCATACCCTTTGCAATAGCGTCCTGATGTGAACCGGAGAAGGCCGCGAACACCAGCTTGCCGGCATACGGCTGACGGTCATAGACCTGCATGCGTGTCACACGCTCGTAGAGCTGTGCGATCTCGGGCATGTTGGTAAGATCGAGCCCGGGCTCAACGCCCTGAGCGTACATATTGAGCGCAAGCGTGACGATATCGACATTGCCGGTGCGCTCGCCGTTGCCGAAAAGTGTTCCCTCGACGCGGTCTGCGCCCGCAAGGATGCCGAGCTCGGAATCAGCAACGGCACAGCCTCTGTCGTTGTGCGGATGGAGTGAGACCTCAACTGCATCCCGGTATTTGAGGTTATCGCACATGTACTCGATCTGATCGGCGTGGACGGCGCACTCTATAAGAGCATGGAATTTACAGGCGACGGCGTCGCATCGCTGTCGATGGATGACAGACTCTGCATCTGCAACATGGCGATCGAGGCGGGAGCCAAAAACGGTATCTTCCCGGTCGATGACATTACGCTCTCCTACCTCTGCGGCAGAAGCGAGAGGGAGACTGTAGTTTTTGAGGCTGACGCAGACGCCGAATACGAGCAGACGATCGCGATCGATCTCTCCGCCATCGTCCCGACGGTCAGTCTTCCGCATCTGCCGGAAAACACCCAGCCGGCCTGTGAATGCGGCGATATCAAGATCGATCAGGTCGTGATCGGAAGCTGTACGAACGGACGTATGGAGGACATGGAGAGTGCGTACCGCATCCTCGCCGGAAAGAAGATTGCCGACGGCGTGAGGTGCATCATCATCCCGGCCACCATGGCGATAATGCGCGAGTGCATCGAGCGCGGGTATGTCACCGCCTTCATCGACGCGGGAGCTGTCGTCTCCACACCGACCTGCGGACCGTGCCTCGGAGGATACATGGGTATCCTCGCTGAAGGCGAGCGCTGCATCGCGACCACAAACCGCAATTTCGTCGGAAGAATGGGCCATGTGAAGAGCGAGGTCTACCTCGCCAGCCCGATGACCGCCGCAGCAAGCGCCCTTACAGGCTATATTACAACTCCGGAGGCAGCAGAATGAACGCAAAAGGAAAGACATTCAAATATCCCGATAACGTCGACACGGATGTGATCATTCCCGCGCGTTATCTCAACACCTCCGACGCAAACGAGCTTTCGAAGCATTGCATGGAGGACATCGACGCTGATTTTGTAAACGAGGTAGCCCCGGGCGATATCATGGTCGCCGGCTGGAATTTCGGCTGCGGCTCCTCACGCGAGCATGCGCCGCTTGTCATCAAGACATGCGGGACGGGCTGCGTCATTGCAAAGAGCTTCGCGCGCATCTTCTACCGCAACGCAATCAACATCGGACTTCCCATCCTTGAGTGCGAGCAGGCGGCCGAAGAGATCGCCGCAGGGGACAGCGTTGAGGTCAACTTTGACACCGGTGTCATTACGGATCACACCACCGGTAAGTCCTATCAGGCACAGCCGTTCCCGGAATTCATCCAGAATATCATCAAAAACGGCGGACTTCTCAAATCACTGAAGGAGGAAGCAAAATGACAAAGAGGATCACAGTCCTTCCCGGCGACGGGATCGGCCCGGAGATCGTAGCCCAGGCCGTCAAGGTGCTCGACACTGTCGCAGGTAAATTCGGACATAGCTTCGAGTATACCTATGTCGACATCGGCGGATGCTCTATCGATAAATTCGGCGTGCCGATCACCGACGAGGGCATGGCTATATGCAAGAACGCCGACTCTGTCCTTCTCGGCGCAGTCGGCGGCCCCAAGTGGGATTCCTGCCCGGCGAATATCCGCCCGGAGAAGGCTCTGCTTGCCGTTCGCAAGGAGCTGGGGCTCTTTGCGAATCTTCGTCCGACAAAGCTCTTTCCCCAGCTCGCGGATGCGTCTCCGCTGAAAAAAGAAATCGTCGGAAACGGTATCGATCTTTTGATCGTCCGTGAGCTCACAGGCGGTGTATACTTTGGCGAGAAGAAGACCGAGGAGATCGACGGCGAGCTCGTTGCGACTGACATCATGCCCTACAGCGAGCATGAGATCGAGCGTATCGCCCGTGTTGCATACGAGACGGCGATGAAGCGCGGAAAGCGCCTCGCGTCAGTGGATAAGGCAAATGTGCTCGACACGTCGAGACTTTGGCGAAAGACCGTCCACCTCATCGCCGACGAATATCCGGAGGTGGAAGTGTCCGATGTCCTTGTCGATAACACCGCCATGCAGCTCATCAAGAATCCGGCACAGTTCGACGTCATCGTCACCGAAAATATGTTCGGCGACATCCTCTCCGACGAAGCGTCGATGCTCACCGGCTCGATCGGCATGATGCCGTCCGCATCGCTTTCGTCCTCTACGCTCGGAATGTACGAGCCGATCCACGGAAGCGCCCCGGATATCGCCGGCATGGATATCGCAAACCCGCTCGGTACGATCCTCTCCGCCGCGATGATGCTTCGTTATTCGTTCGATATG